>SKWP01000026.1 GCA_007128865.1 Paracoccaceae bacterium | reverse complement strand
CGCAAGCAACGCCTCTATAACCGCCATCAAACCAACCATCGAAGGATAATAATGCGGACTCTCCACAGGCGCCAAAACCGAAACATCCGATACCTCCAGCAATGGAGAACTCCGACGGTCGGTCAGGGCCAGCACCCTGGCGCCACGCTCGCGCGCATGAACCGCCGCGTGCAGGCTGCGCCGCGCATAGGGTGACGCGCCGATGACGAAAAAGGCATCCTGATCGGTGATCGTGCTGATGGTTTCGACGGTGGTTGCCGCGGCCTCTCCGGCCACGCGCAGCCCGGGCAGGATCATCGCCCCCGATCGCACCATGTAATCCGCCAGCGCAGTCACCGCACCGCTGCCGGCAACGAACACCGTCCGCGCCTCGGTCAGCATCCGGGCCATCTGCCGCAGCGCTTCGCCGTCATCGGCCAGCAGCGCGGCCTCGATATTGGCGCGGGCGGCAAGACCGATCCGCCGTGCCAGCTTGCCGTCGCCGTCCGGCGCAGGCGATTGCCGCAGCGCGCTTGCCCGCCGGCCGAAGCCGTTCAGAACCAGCTCGTCGCGGAACCGGTCGCGAAATGCCTCGTAGCCGTCAAAGCCCAGATGCAGCGCCAGCCGCTGCATCGTCGGCGCCGCAACACCGGCCCCGGTCGCCACACCGCGCATCGATGCGAGGGCGATCTGTTCGGGATTGTCGATGGCATACCGCGCCGCGCGGGCCAGCTTGGCCGGCATCTGCGGAAGCGCCGCTGCAATCTCGTCAAGGATACCGCCCATCACATCCATCCCATGCCGGAGCCGACTGATTCTCTGCCGATATTACATTCGTAATTTTTTTTCACAACGCGAAACGCTTGACAGGTCACCATCGCTCGGACAGACTTTGCAGCGGTTCGGTGCACGACGAGCGTGCATCGCAGCAGGGAGAATGAACAATGCTAAGGACCACAGTTTCGGTAACGGCACTGGCGCTGGGCTGCCTACTGGTGGGCGCACCGGAAGCGCAGGCCGACGTGATGGAAGCCATCAAGGAACGCGGCACGATCGTGGTCGGCATCCGCGCCGACTACCGGCCGTATGGCTATCTCGGCCCCAACGGCGAAAACATCGGCATCGAACCGACCCTGGCCCGCGATGTGGCCGAGCGGCTGGGCGTGGACTACGAATTCGTGCCGGTCGTCGCTGCCAACCGCATGGAATTCCTCCAGCAGGGGCGGATCGACCTGATGATCGCCACCATGACCGACACCGCCGAACGCCGCCGGGTCGTGAATATCGTGGAGCCGAACTATTATTCGTCGGGCACCAACCTTCTGGCGCGCAAGGGCATTGGCGTGAGCGCATGGGAGGATCTGCGCGACCGTCCGATCTGCGCCATCCAGGGCGCCTTCTACAACCGCAAGACGCAAGAGGAATTCGGCGCCAACCTGATCGCCTTTACCGGCACCGCCGAGGTTCTGACCGCGCTGCAGCAGGGCCGCTGCCAGGCTTTCGTCTATGACGACAGCTTCATCCAGGCGCGTCTGCAGGAGCCCGAATGGGCCGATTACGAAATGCCGGTGGAAACCATCGATGACGCCCCCTGGGGGCTGGCGGTAGCCCATGGCGAAGACAACTTCTATGCCTTCATGAGCGAAGTGATCGAGGACTGGCACCGCACCGGCAAGATCATCGCGCTGGAAGAGGAATACGGCGTCGACCCGATTCCCTTCACGCGCCGCATGCATGAAGAGTTCAGCGCGAATTGACATCGTGCCGTCGACCGCCCCATCCTGACCGGGTGGGGCGGCCCGTTACCCTGTCGCGGCCGGTCGGCAGTTTCCGGAAGGTGCAACCTTGGACGTCATCTACGACTGGTTTCGACAACTCTACATCGACCACGGCATCAACCTGACGATCGTCTATGACCGGTTCGACAGGAACCGGATGCTGGGCGGGTTGTGGACGACGATCAAGCTGTCGCTGACCTGCCTGGCGCTTTCGGTGCTGATCGGGCTCGTGGGCGCCTGGCTGCAGGGCGCACGCAGTGTGCTGTTGCGCGCGGTGGTGCAGGGATACATCCAGTTCTTCCGCAACACACCGCCGCTGGTGCAGATGTATTTCTTCTTCTTCGCGCTCGGCAGTCTGATGCCGCAGGTGCGCAACGAATTCGGCTTCACGCAGCCGATGATCGACAACTACACCTGGGCGATCATCTCGCTTTCCTTCTTTGCCGGGGCCTTCAATGTCGAGATCTTCCGGTCGGGCATCGAGGCGGTGCCGAAATCGACCGTCGAGGCCGCCGAATCGCTGGGCTACACGCGGCTGCAATCCTACATACATGTGGTGTTGCCGCTGGCTTTCAGGGTCTGCCTGCCGGCGCTGAACAACAATCTGGTCAATCTGGTCAAGACCACGACCCTGGCCTATGCCATCGCGGTGCCGGAAATGCTGTATGTGGCCAACCAGATCTGGTCGGACGCGGTGAACGTGCCCGAGATGATGACCTTCCTGCTGTTTGCCTATGTTGCGCTGGTCGGCATCCTGGTGTGGGTCATGCGCAAGTGGGAGCAGAGCATGGCGCTTCCGGGGTACGGTCGATGATGGTCCGGGGGCCGAAGGGGCACGCGGGGCTGGGCGGCGGCACCGACCTGCCGGTGCTGCTGCCGGCGGCCGAACGCCTGCAAAGGCGCAGCGAGCGCGAGCGCCTGCTTGGCGCCCCCCGGCTGCGGCTGCGCGGCAGGGATCTGGCGTGGCTGTGCCTGATGCTGATCTGCTTTACCGGCTATGCCGAAGCCCAGGCCGCGGCCGCCGGGCGCGAACCGATCAGCATTGCGCTGCTGCGCTGGGTGCCGCTGCTGTTTCAGGGCTTTGTCTTCAATATCGTGATCTCGGTGCTGTCGATGGCGCTGGGTACGGTTCTGGGTGTGGTGCTGGGGCTGATGCAGATTTCCCTGCTGCCGCCGATCCGCTTTTCCAGCTGGTTCGTGACCCAGTTCTTCCGCAACGCGCCCTGGCTGGTGCTGCTGTTCTACTGCATCTTCCTGCTGCCCTTCGAGATCAGGGCCTTCGGCATGCGCATTCCGTTTCCCGACTGGATCAAGGCGATTATCGGGCTGTCGCTGCCGGTGATGGCCAATGTCTCGGAAATCGTGCGCGGCGCGGTCCGGTCGATTCCCTCGGGCCAGTGGGAAGCGGCCGAATCGCTGGCCTTCAACCGCAATCAGACGATCTGGAAGATCATCCTGCCGCAA
The DNA here is from genome assembly GCA_007128865.1 of Paracoccaceae bacterium. GTDB lineage: Bacteria > Pseudomonadota > Alphaproteobacteria > Rhodobacterales > Rhodobacteraceae > Rhodobaculum. Next base: position 5,977 of record SKWP01000026.1, on the reverse strand, counting down.
TGCGTCAAGCGCATGCTGCCGCCGTGGATGAACCTTTATGCGATCCTGACCATGGCCACGGTGCTGGCCTCCATCGTGGGGGTTTCCGAGGTCATGACGCTCGCCCGCCGGGTGCTGGCCGCCGAGGTCCGCAACGACCTGCTGATCCCGCTCTACGGGATGATCTTGGTCTGGTTCTTCGTCTACTGCTACCCCATTGCCCGCCTGACCCAGTGGCTCGAACGCCGCTATGCCGTCAAGCTCTGACCCGGAGGACCCATGAGCGCCGCATGGAGCGAAAGCGATCCGATCGTCGACATCCGCGACGTACACAAGTCCTTCGGCCCGGTTCAGGTGCTGGCGGGGGTGTCCCTGTCGATGCCGATGCGCAGTACCGCCTGCATCATCGGCCCTTCGGGGTCGGGCAAGTCGACATTGCTGCGCTGCATCAACGCGCTGGTCCCGATCGAAAAGGGGTCGATCAAGGTCCGCGGTATCGAGGTCAACGACCCCAAGGTGGACATCCTGAACCTGCGCCGTCGCGTCGGAATGGTGTTCCAGCAGTACAATCTCTTTCCGCACAAGACCGCATTGCAGAACGTGATGATGGCGCCGATCACGGTGCTGAAGCAGGATCGCGCCGAAGTCGAGGAACGCGCCCGCCGGCTGCTGCGCAAGGTGCGGCTGGAGGGCAAGGAAGACGCCTATCCCGGCGAGCTTTCCGGCGGCCAGCAGCAGCGCGTCGCCATCGCGCGCAGTCTGGCGATGTCGCCCGAGGTGATGCTGTTTGACGAGGTCACGGCCGCGCTTGACCCCGAAACGGTCAAGGAAGTGCTGATCACCATCCGCGAACTGGCCGAGGAAGGCATGACCTGCCTGCTGGTCACCCATGAGATGGGCTTTGCGCGCGAGGTGGCCGACCACATCTACTTCACCGACCGTGGCCTGATCGTCGAACACGGGCCGCCGAAGGAGTTCTTTTCCAACCCGCGCGACCCGCGCACGCGCGAATTCCTGGGCCAGATCCTGTAGCCGCACAGAGGCTGCGCCACGGCGCCGGCAACCGCCATGGCCGGCGGCTGGCCCGGTGCAGGCCAGCCGCCAAAGCCGTGCTTCAGCCGGCCGCGGCCACGGCGCGGCGCGCCATCACCCCGACCAGATGCGCGCGATAGGCCGCCGAGCCGTGAATATCCGACAGCAACCCGTCGGCCGGCGTCGCCACCCCGGCCAGGGCCTCGGGCGACCAGTCGGCATCCAGAGCGGTTTCCATCGCCGAATGACGGAAAACGCCATCGGCCCCCGCCCCGGTAACCGCAACCCGCGCGCCGGCGCTTGTCCTGGCCACAAAGACGCCGACCATGGCATAGCGCGAGGCCGGGTTGGGGAACTTGGCATAGGCGGCCTTTTCCGGAACCGGAAAGCGGACAGCGGTGATGATCTCGCCGTCTTCCAGCGCGGTGGTGAACATGCCCTGAAAGAAGTCGCCGGCATCGATCTCGCGGCTGTTGGTGACGATGCTTGCCCCCAGCGCCAGGGCCGCAGCCGGGTAATCGGCCGCCGGGTCGTTGTTGGCAAGGCTGCCGCCGATGGTGCCCATGTGCCGAACCGCCGGGTCGCCGATCCGGCCGGCCAGCCCCGCCAGCGCCGGGATCAGCCGAAGGACATCGGCATTGCCAGCGACATCGGCATGGGCAACGGCGGCCCCCACGGTCAGGGTGCCGTCGCCCGCGCTCACCCCGGTCATGCCCGGCAGGCCGCGCAGGTCCACCAGATCCGAGGGCGCGGCAAGGCGCTGGCGCATCGTGGGCAGCAGCGTCTGGCCACCCGACAGCGCCTTGGCCTCGTCATTTCCGGTCAGCAGCGAAACGGCCTCTTCGATGGTGGCCGGGCGGTGATAGTTGGTTGCATACATGTGCCGGCTCCTTGCTATTCGGCGGCCACGGCGGGGCGGGCACGGTGCAGCGCCTCCCACACCTTCTGCGGCGTTGCGGGCATGGAAATGTCGTCGGTGCCGATGGCATCCGCGATGGCGTTGATCACCGCCGGCGGTGCCCCGATGGCGCCGGCCTCGCCGCAGCCCTTGATGCCCAGCGGGTTGTTGGGCGACGGGGTGCAACCATGCGCAATGGCATAAGACGGCACGTCGTCGGCGCGCGGCATGCAGTAGTCCATGTAGGAGCCGGTCAGCAACTGGCCGCTTTCGTCATAGACGACCTGTTCGAGCAGCGCCTGCCCGATCCCCTGGGTCACGCCACCGTGGACCTGCCCCTCCACGACCATCGGATTGATGATCGTCCCGAAATCGTCGGCCGAAACGAACCGGACGATTTCGGTCACGCCGGTTTCGGGATCGACCTCGACCTCGCAGATGAAGCAGCCCGACGGGAAGGAAAAATTCACCGGATCGAAGAAGGCGCCTTCCTTCAGACCTGGCTCCATGTCGGCGGGCAGGTTGTGGGCCGTGTAGGCCGCCAGCCCGATCTCGTGCCATGCCATCTTTCGGTCGGTGCCCGCGACCCGGGCCTCGCCGGCGACAATTTCGATATCGTCCTCACTGGCCTCAAGCTGATGCGCCACGATCTTCCTGACCTTGGCCTCGACCTTGTCGAGAGCCCGCATCACGGCCGACATGCCGACCGGACCGGACCGCGATCCGTAGGTGCCCATGCCGAACTGCACCTTGTCGGTGTCGCCATGCACGATCGAGATGTTCTCGATGGGAATGCCGAAGCGGTCGGACACCAGTTGGGCAAAGGTCGTCTCATGGCTCTGCCCGTGGCTGTGGCACCCGGTCAGAACCTCGACCGTACCGACCGGGTTCACCCGCACCTCGGCACTTTCCCAAAGCCCCACCCCAGCGCCCAGCGACCCGGCAGCGGCCGAAGGCGCGAGCCCGCAGGCCTCGATGAAGGTCGAATAGCCGATCCCGCGCAGCTTGCCGCGGGCCGCGGCCTCGGCCTTGCGCTGCGCAAATCCGGCTGTGTCGGCAGCCTTCTGCGCCATGTCCAGCAGCGCCGGGAAGTCGCCGGAATCATAGTTCAGCAATACCTGGGTCTGGTACGGAAAGGCCTTGATGAAGTTGATGCGGCGCAATTCGGCCGGGTCCATGCCCATTTCGCGCGCCGCGATGTCCATCGTCCGTTCGATCAGATAGGTGGCTTCCGGGCGGCCGGCCCCCCGGTAGGCATCGACCGGCACGGTGTTGGTGTTGACGGCCTTCACGGTGCCGTAGATCGCCGGGATATCGTACTGTCCGGACAGCAGCGTGCCATAAAGATAGGTCGGTGTCGCGGTCGCGAACAACGACACATAGGCCCCGAGATTGGCGATCGTGTCGACCTTGAAGGCAGTGATGCGCCCGTTCTTGTCAAAGCCCATCCGGGCCCTTGTGACATGATCGCGCCCGTGCGCGTCGGTCATGAAGGCCTCGCTGCGTTCGGCGGTCCACTTGACCGAACGCCCGGTCTTCATCGCCGCCCAGAGGCAGGTGATCTCTTCGGGGTAGATGTAGATCTTGGAGCCGAAACCACCGCCCACATCGGGGGCGATGACCCGCAGCTTGTGTTCGGGCGCGACGTTGTAGAAGGCCGAAAGCACCAGCCGTGCCACATGCGGGTTCTGCGATGTGGTGTAGAGCGTGTAGTGATCCTCGGCCTCGTCGTGGATGGCTATGGCCGAGCGCGGCTCGATCGCGTTGGGGGCAAGGCGGTTGTTGCTGATCTCGACTTCCGTGACATGGGCCGCCGCGGCAAGGCCCGCGTCCGCCCGTGCCTCGTCGCCGATTTCCCAATCGAAAACGAGGTTTCCGGGGACATTGTCATGCACCTGCGGCGCACCCGACGCCAGCGCCGCGACGGGCTGCGCCACGGCCGCAAGCGGCTCGTAATCCACCGCCACGGCCTCGGCCGCGGTGCGGGCCAGGGCGGGGCTCTCGGCGATCACCACCGCAACGGCATCGCCGACATAGCGCACCCGGTCGGTGGCCAGCGCCGACCATGCGCCGATGTTCATCGGGCTGCCATCGCGCGAGGTGATGGCCCAGCCGGTGATGATGTTGCCGATCCCGTCGCCGGTCAGCTGGTGGCCGTCCAGAACCGCAATCACCCCTTCCATTGCCTCGGCGGCGGCCTTGTCGATGCCCTTTACCGCCGCATGGGCATGGGGGCTGCGCACAAAGGCCGCATAGGCCTGGTTGTCGTTCCGGATGTCGTCGGTATAGCGGCCCTTGCCGGTGATGAAGCGCCTGTCTTCCTTGCGCCTGACGCGGGCGCCGATGCCGGTGCTCATGCGCGTGTCCTCCCTGTGTTGTCCGGTCACATCCGCGCCGCGGCGGACTGGATCGATTTCACGATGTTCTCGTAGCCGGTGCAGCGGCAGATGTTGCCTTCCAGCTCGTGGCGGATCGCCGGTTCGTCCAGGTCGCGGCCCGCGGCCTTGTAGCGCTGCACCATGTCGACCCCGGACATGATCATGCCGGGGGTGCAGAAGCCGCATTGCAGGCCGTGGTTTTCGTTGAACGCCTGCTGCATGGGATGCAGGCCGCCACCGTCGGCCAGCCCCTCGATGGTGGTGACCTGCGATCCCGCGACCGCATGGGCCAGCACGTTGCAGGCCTTCACCGCGCGGCCGTCCACATGCACCACGCAGGCCCCGCACTGGCCGGTATCGCACCCCACATGCGTGCCGGTCAGCCGCAGGTGTTCGCGCAGCAGATCGACCAGAAGCGTCTCGCCAGGCACATCGCGCGAAACCGCCCTGCCGTTGACGGAGAGTTTCAGTTGACCCATTCTTTCCTCCCTGACTGGCGGGCCGGGTGCCCGCATCATTTGGTACCTTGGTACTGCGCCGGTTCAGGCGTCGCTCTTGCCGGCACGCCCGGAAAGATGCGTGCGGAAATTCTCGAAAAAGGCGTTGGCCAGTTTCTTTGCGGTCGAATTGATCAGCCGGCTGCCAAGCTGGGCAAGCTTGCCGCCGATCTGGGCGCGGGCCTCGTAGGAAAGCAGGGTGCCGTCACCATCCTCGACCAGCCTGACATCGGCCGCCCCCTTGGCAAAGCCGGCCACACCGCCCTTGCCTTCGCCCTGGATGGTATAGCCGGACGGCGCCTCGATGTTGACCAGTTCGACCTCGCCGCTGAAGCGCGCCTTTACCGGCCCGATCTTCTGAACCACCACGGCGGTCATCGTCGTGTCCGAGGTCTGTTCGAGCTCTTCGCAACCCGGAATGCAGGCGCGCAGCACGTCGGGATCGTTCAGCGCCTCCCAGACCTGCGCGCGCGGCAGGTCCAGCCGGTATTCGCCACTCATGTCCATTCTCGTCCTCCTTGAAAGAAACTATTGGTGCGCCGACCATCGTCAAGCAATCCCTTTATGCATCAACACCCTCGTTGACGCTGACGGAAGGGCGGATTCCGACAGAACCCTTGCGAGGGAATCAAGACTGTCGAGCGAATGGCAGGCGGCGAAATGGTCCACATGCGGCAACAGCGCCCTGACACCGGCCGCGCGCGGCTGGAATCCGTCCCAGCGCAGCAGCGGGTTGAGCCACAGCAGCCGCCGGCACGACAGGTGCAGCCGTTCGGCCTCGGCCGCAAGCCGGGCCGCATCGTCGCGTTCGAGCCCGTCGGTGATCAGCACCACCACGGCACCGCGCGGCAGCACCCTGCGCGCCCAGACCCGGTTGAACTGCGCCAGTGCCGCGCCGATCCGGGTGCCGCCTTCCCAGTCGCGCGCCATTGCACCGGCCGCGGCAAGCGCCGCGTCGGGGTCGCGCAGCACCATCGCGCGCGAGATATTGGTCAGCCGGGTACCAAAGGTGAAGGCATGCAGCCGCCCCCAGCGCCGGTGCGGATCGGCCCCGACGGCATGCAGAAAGCGCAGCAGCATCCGCGAATAGACGCTCATCGAACCCGAGATGTCGCACAAGACGACCAGATCGGGCAGCCGCGAAACCGGCCGGCGCAGGGCGATGCGGTCGATCTCGCCGCCGCGCCGCATGG
>SKWP01000149.1 GCA_007128865.1 Paracoccaceae bacterium | reverse complement strand
CCGGGCAGGAGCTGCGCGCCGACATGCCGGCGCTCGGCCCCGATGCCGTGCGCCGCGCCGCAGGGGCCGGGTTGCGCGGTATCGCCTGGCAGGCCGGCGGGGTGCTGTTGCTGGACCGGGCGGCAACCGTGGCGGCCGCGGATGCGGCAGGGCTGTTTCTGTGGGCGCGCGAGAGCGGTGGCGATGCGGCTCTTTCTGATCGCGGGTGAGCCCTCGGGCGACGCGCTGGGTGCCGCGCTGATGGCCGGGCTGCGCGCCGAAGCGGCGGCGGCCGGCGAGGCCACGCCGCAATTCGACGGTGTCGGCGGCCCGCTGATGGCGGCGCAGGGGCTTGCCAGCCGCTTTCCGATGCATGAGCTGTCGGTCATGGGGCTGGCCGAGGTGCTGCCGCGCTATCCGGCCCTGCGCCGGCGCATGCTGGCCACGGCCGAGGCGGTGGCCGACATGCGCCCCGATGCGCTGGTCACCATCGACAGCCCGGATTTCTGCCTTCGGGTGGCCGCGCGGGCGCGCCGGGCGCTGCCGGATTTGCGCGTGGTGCATTATGTGGCGCCGCAGGTCTGGGCATGGCGGCCGGGCCGGGCAAAGCGCATGGCGCGGCATGTCGATCATGTGCTGGCGCTGTTGCCGTTCGAGCCGCCTTACATGGAAGCGGCCGGGATGGGCTGCAGCTTTGTCGGCCATCCGGTGGCCGCGCGGGCGCCGGTGACGGCGAACGAGGCCGCGGCTTTCCGGGATGCCAGCGGAATTGCCCGTGATGCGCCGGTGGCCCTGGTGCTGCCCGGGTCGCGGCGCAGCGAGGTTGCCCGCCACCTGCCGCTGTTCGGTGCGGTGATTGCCGGGCTGGCCGCGCGCCGGCCCGGCCTGCGGGTCATCCTGCCGACCCTTGCATCGGTCGAGGCAACGGTACGCGAGGCGGTTGCGGGCTGGCCCGGCGCAGCGGTGATTCTGGGCGCCGAAAGCACGCCCGCGATGCGCCGCACCGGTTTTGCGGCCGCCGATGCGGCGCTTGCGGTTTCCGGCACGGTTTCGCTTGATGTGGCGGCGGCCGGGGTGCCGATGGTGGTTGCCTATCGGCTCAACCCGCTGTCCGAGGCGATCATGAGCCGGATGGTGCGCATCGATACGGTGACGCTGGTCAATCTGGTGTCGGAAACCCGCGCCGTGCCCGAATTCCTGGGGCGCAGGGCGACGCCGCAGGCGATCCTGCCCGCGTTTGACGCCCTGTTCGAACCCGGCCCGGCGCGCGAGGCGCAGATTGCGGCGATGGATATCGCGCTTGACCGGCTTGGCCGCGGCGGGCCCGACCCCGGCCTGCGGGCGGCGCAGGCGTTGCGCGGGTATCTCGGCCGCCCGGCGGCGTGATGCCGGTACCGGTCCGGATGTCGGTTTGCGACGGCAAGCGCCGCAATCGGGCGCCCGTCGCGTTGCCCGGCGGGTATGAGAAGGCCATCGCCGCGCATCGCGGCAGGCCAGGAGACGACAGATGACCGAAGCGGCACCCACCGGACGCAGGGCGCGCAGTGGCGGCGGCGCGGCACGCCGCGCGGCAAGAAGCGCGGTGGGATTCGAGACCGCCCGCTTCATCACCCGCAACGTGCCGGATTTCGAAGTCCTGAACGCCGAGGCGCTGGAGATCATCGAGACCAACGCCGAAACCGTGCTCGAGGAAATCGGGGTCAATTTCGTCGACAATCCCGCGGCGCTGGAGCGATGGCGGCAGGCCGGCGCCGATGTGCGCGGCGAAAGGGTGCGCATCCCGCGCGGGCTGGCGCGCAGCCTTTGCGCCACCGCACCGCGCAGCTTTACCCAGCACGCCCGTAACCCCGACCGCAATGTCGAGATCGGCGGCCGCAACCTGGTGCTGGCGCCGGTTTATGGCCCGCCCTTCGTGCGCGATGTCGCCGGCGGGCGGCGCTATGCCACGATGGAGGATTTTCGCGCCTTCGTGAAGCTGGGCTACATGTCGAAATGGCTGCACCATTCCGGCGGCACGGTCTGCGAGCCCACCGACATTGCCGTCAACAAGCGCCACCTCGACATGCTGCTGGCGCACATGACCCTGAGCGACAAGCCGTTCATGGGCTCGGTCACCGAACCGGTGCGGGCCGAGGATTCGGTTGCCATGGCGCGGCTGCTGTTCGGGGACGGTTTTGTCGACAGCCATGCGGTGATGACCTCGCTGATCAATGTCAATTCGCCCCTGACCTTCGATGCCACCATGATGGGCGCGCTTGAGGTCTATGCCGCTGCCGGGCAGGCCTGCATCGTTTCGCCCTTCATCGTCGGCGGCGCTATGGCGCCGGTAACCGTGGCAGGCACCCTGACCCAGCTGCTGGCCGAGGTGATGACCGGGGTCGCCTATGCCCAGCTTGTCCGGCCCGGCGCGCCGGTGATCTTTGGCGCCTTCGTCACCTCGATCGACATGAATTCCGGCGCGCCCACCTTCGGCACCCCCGAGGCATCGCTGATCACCTATGGCGCGGGCCAGCTTGCCCGGCGCATGGGGCTGCCATACCGCTCGGGCGGGGCGTTCTGCGGCTCCAAGCTGCCGGATGCGCAGGCGGGTTACGAATCGGCCAATTCGCTGCAGATGGCGCTGATGGCCGGGGTGAACTTCATGCTGCACGCCTGCGGCTGGCTGGAGGGCGGGCTGGTGGCATCCTACGAGAAATTCGTGATGGATGCCGACCAGCTGGGCGCGCTGCACCGGCTGGCCGAGGGGGTGGATCTTTCGCAAGCCGGCCAGGCCATGGATGCGCTGCGCGAGGTCGGGCCGGGCGGCCATTTTCTGGGCTGCGCCCACACCCAGGCGCATTTCCGCACCGCCTTCTGGCGCAGCGAGGTGCTGGATTACCGCCCCTTCGAGACATGGGACGAGGACGGCGCGCGCGACACCGCCCTGCTGGCTGCGGACCGCGTCGCCCGCATGCTGCGCGACTATCAGGCGCCACCGCTTGACCCCGCTGTGGCCGAGGCGCTTTCCGATTTCGTGCTCAGGCGCAAGGCCGAGATGCCCGACGCGTTTTCCTGATCGGTTCCGGTACAGCGCATCAGCCTGGCTTCGGCCATCACCGCCACCAGCATGTCCACATGCTGCGCCGGTCGCCAGGCGGCATCGCCGGCGGTGCGCGATGCGTCCATGGCGGCCTCGATGTCCATCAGTTCGTTCAGCAGCGCCGGGCCGGGGCCTGGCACCCGGCCCAGCATGCGGCGCAGATCGCGGCTGCGCTGGTAATCGGCGATGCCGAACCGTGCCGCGCGGATCAGCAGCCGCGGGCGGCGCAGACGGGCCAGCGCGGCAAGCGGGTCTTGCGGCGGCACGGCACCCGGCAACGCGGGGCAGGGCGCAACGGGCAGGGCATCGGCGGGTTTGATGGGGGCAGGGTGGGTCATGGGGCCTCCGGCTGGTCTGGCAGGCCATCAGAATGCCCGCTCTGGCGGGGGCGTTGCGGCTTGGCAGGCAACAGCGTTCGGTGCGGTTGCGCCGGTTTAGGAAATCGAAGGGATTCTCTGCATCGCGACGGTTTCTTAACCGATCGGTAACCAGTGTGGCGAAAACCTGTGGATATGTCTGTGCGCAAGTCTGTGGAAAACCGGAGGGTGCGATGTCGGTGATGACGGGCCTCGAAGGCATGCCGGACTGGGTGCCGGGCGATGCCCGCCTCTATCTGGTTCATACCGAAGCCGGCGTGCCGCTGCGGGCGCTGGCCAGGTGCTGCGGTCTGCATCCATCCACGGTGATGCGCCGGGTGCGCCGTTTCGAAGGCCGTCGCGACGATCCGCTGGTGGACGAGGCGCTGGACCGGCTTGGCCGGGCCGGCGCGATGCCGGCGGATGCCCTTGTTCCTTCCCGTTTCCGGCCAGATCAGGAGCCTTCCGCGATGTCAGCACCCATGCAGATCGTTGCCGCAAAACGCCGCCCGGTGATCGATGATGCCACCCTGCAACGCGAGGCACGCCGCATCCTGCGGCGGCTGTGCGAATCGGGCGCGGTGCTGGCCATTGCCGGCGATCTCGACAAGGCGGTGGTGCTGCGTGGCGGGGCCGGCGGGGGCGCCGGCACCCGGACCGCGGTGGTGGAGCGCGCCGTGGCGCAGGCCTTTGCCCTGAAGGAATGGATCGCCTGCGACCGTCCCGGCCGGGTCAGCCTTTACGGCATTACGGCTGTCGGGCGTGCCGCGCTGCGGCGGATGCTTGCGGCCGACGCAATCGCCGAAGACGGCGCCGACGCCCCCACGGCCTTTGCCGGCCAGCACGCCGACTGGGAAGGCGGCCGCACCGGGGATGGCGCCGGGCTGCGCCGCAACATGGCCGAATCGCCGGTGGCGCTGCTGGCGCGGCGCCGCGGCAGGGATGGCGCGCCGTTTCTGGCACCGGGGCAGGTGGCGGCCGCCGAACGGTTGCGCGAGGATTTCGAGGTCGCGCAGATGGGGCCGCGGGTGGCGCAGAACTGGGATCGCTTCCTCACCGGGGGCGAACGCGGCAGCCATGCAGGCAGGGGCCCGGCCGAAGGCCCCTCTGGCGCCCGCGACCGGGTTGCCGCGGCGCTGCGCGACCTGGGCCCGGGGCTGGGCGATGTGGCGCTGCGCTGCTGCTGCTTTCTGGAAGGGCTGGAAGCGGTGGAACAGCGCATGGGCTGGTCGGCACGGTCGGGCAAGATCGTTCTGCGCATCGCGCTGACCCGGCTTGCGCGCCATTACGAAAGCCTGGGCGAACGCGGCAAGATGATCGGTTAGCCCCGGCCGGCTGACCGAAGATGGGCGATGGCAGCGCGGAGCCGGTGGCGGATGGTTGGCCCTTTGCCCATCTTGCCCGGAATCAAGGCGCGCAGCGCCGCCGGGCGGCGCCCGACCGCCCCAGTCACGCCGAAGGCGTGCCTCCGGCACGACGGGCGGGCGCCCCTGCAACCTTGCAAGCCGTTGCGCCGCTGGATGTACTTGCCCGATAAACCGCCCGGGTATCCGCCGTTGCAGCGCCCACCCGGCGGTCGGGCGCCGCCCTGTGTCGCGCCTCGGGTCCATGGCCGCCCCGCCCCGCCTGTCATCCCGCCATGCCTGTGGCCTGCGTTGCCGCCGGCGGTCGGGGCGGTTATATGAGGGGGGCAGCATCAGCCCAAGGAAGCCGCCCGTGCGCGACCTCAGACTGCCCGAACAGCGCCACCCCGAAAAGGCACACCGGCCCGACAACGCCCAGCCAAAGAAACCCGCATGGATCCGGGTCAAGGCGCCGGGCGGTGCCGTCTACAACGAAACCCGCCGGATCATGCGCGACAACCGGCTGGTCACCGTGTGCGAGGAAGCCGGCTGCCCCAATGTCGGCGAATGCTGGAGCCAGCGCCACGCCACCATGATGATCATGGGCGAGATCTGCACCCGCGGCTGCACCTTCTGCAATGTCGCCACCGGCCGGCCGCAGGCGCTGGATGCGTTCGAACCGGGGCGGGTGGCCCATGCGGTCGAAAAGCTGGGCCTGAAGCATGTCGTTGTCACCAGCGTCGACCGCGACGATCTGGACGACGGCGGTGCGGATCATTTTGCGCAGACCATCCGCGCCATCCGTCACCGTGCCCCTCAAACCACCATCGAGGTGCTGACACCGGATTTCCTGCGCTGTCCGCCTTCGGCGCTCGAAGCGGTGGTGGCGGCGCGGCCCGACGTGTTCAACCACAACCTCGAAACGGTGCCGGGGCTTTACCCCGAGGTGCGGCCCGGCGCGCGCTATTTCCATTCGCTGCGGCTGCTGCAGCGGGTGAAGGAGCTTGACCCGGCGATGTTCACCAAGTCGGGCATCATGGTCGGGCTGGGCGAGGACCGGCAGGCGGTGTTGCAGGTGATGGACGACATGCGCGCGGCGGATGTGGATTTCCTGACCATCGGCCAGTATCTGCAACCGACGCCCAAGCACCACGCGGTTGCCCGTTTCGTCACACCCGATGAATTCGCAGCCTTTGAAAAGGCGGCCCTGGGCAAGGGCTTCCTGATGGTTTCGGCAACGCCGCTGACCCGGTCATCCTATCACGCCGGCGAGGATTTCGCGCGGCTGCGCGCGGCGCGGCAGGCACGGCTCGGCGCGGTCTGAGGCCGCGGGCGGGGCGGGCTCAGCCGGCGCCGTCCCTTGCAGCGGCTGCCCGTTCCAGCAGTCGTTCGACCTCGGGCCCGAGGGCATCGACGATGCGGCGCACGCCCTCGGGCGCGGGGTGGATGTTGTCGGACTGCATGAGCCCGGCAATGGGGCGGCCGGCCTGAACTTCGGCAGTGATCGGGGCAAGGAAGTCGGCAACCAGCAGGGTGCCGTATTCCTCGGCCAGTTCCGTATACATCGCCTCGAAGTCGCGCTGGAAGTCCGGGCCGAAGTTGCCCGGCGCCGGCAGGCCCGCCAGCAGCACCGGCACGCCGCCATCGGCGGCGGCCTGCAGGATGCCGGCGAGGTTGGCGCGGCTGGCGGCCGGATCGATCCCGCGCAGCAGGTCGTTACCGCCGAAGGCGACGATCAGCGCGTCGGGGCTGTCGGCCAGTGTCCAGCCGATCCGCGCCAGACCGCCGGCGGTGGTGTCGCCCGAGACGCCGGCATTGATCACGTTCACGTCATGGCCGCGATCGCGCAGCCATTGTTCCAGCACCGGCACGAAGCCCTGTTCCTGCGGCAGCCCGTAGCCCTGGGTCAGGCTGTCGCCCATGGCGGTCAGGGTCAGGGCACCGGCCAGCAGCGGCGCGGGCAGCATCATCGCCGCCAGCGTCGCGACGGCATGCTTGCGCAGCACCGTTAATGCACCATATCCCCCACGGAACACCTCGCAAAAGGCCTTTGCAATGACCGAAGCTGTTCTTTCCCTCCACGATGCCCGGCTCACGCTGATGGGCAATGCCGGGCCCGTCGACATCCTGCGCGGGATCACGCTGGATGTCGGCAGGGGCGAAACGCTGGGTCTGGTGGGGCCTTCGGGGTCTGGCAAATCGTCTCTCCTCATGCTCATGGGCGGGCTCGAACGCGCCACCGGCGGCAGTGTCATCGCGCTGGGCCATGACCTGACGGCGATGGGCGAGGATGCGCTTGCCCGCTTCCGTCGTGACAATATGGGGGTGGTCTTCCAGTCCTTCCACCTCATCCCGACCATGACGGCGCTCGAAAATGTCGCAACGCCGCTGGAACTGGCCGGCCACCGCGACGCCTTCGACCGGGCCGAGGCGGAATTGCGCAGCGTCGGGCTGGGGGCGCGGCTTGATCATTATCCGGGCCAGATGTCGGGCGGCGAACAGCAGCGCGTGGCGCTCGCGCGCGCTGCCGCGCCGCGCCCGGCGATCCTGCTGGCCGACGAACCGACCGGCAATCTCGACGCCGCCAACGGCGAGGCGATCATGGATCTGCTGTTCGGCCTGCGCGACCGCCACGGGGCAACCCTGGTGCTGGTGACCCACGCGCCCGAGCTTGCCGCGCGCTGCGACCGGGTGGTGCGGCTGGCCGATGGGGCCATTGCGGGCGAAGGGCTGCGGAGGGCCGCGGAATGAGCCTGGCCATCGCCGGCCGCATCGCGCGGCGCGAACTGCGCGGCGGGTTGCGCGGCTTCTGGGTGTTTCTGACCTGCCTGGCGCTGGGGGTGGGGGCGATTGCCGCGGTGGGCAGCGTGCGCGCCGCGGTGGAGGCCGGGCTCAAGCGCGAAGGCGCGGTGCTGCTGGGGGGCGACGCCGAAATCACCTTCACCTACCGCTTTGCCACCGAAGGCGAACGCGACTGGATGGATGCGCGCGCGGTGCGGGTTTCCGAGATCGTGGATTTCCGGTCCATGGCGGTGGTGGGCGAGGGCGCCGGGGCCGAACGCGCCCTGACCCAGGTGCGCGGGGTCGATGCATCCTGGCCGCTGATCGGCGCGGCCGGGCTGGAGCCCGCCATCGGCGTCGCCGCTGCGCTGGCAACCGTGGATGGCACGCCCGGCGCGGCGATGGACAGGGTGCTGGCCGACCGGCTTGGCCTGGCTGCCGGCGATCGCTTTCGGCTGGGCGTGCAGGAGTTCGAGCTGCGCACGATCCTGACGGTCGAGCCCGATTCGGCGGCCGCCGGTTTCGGGTTGGGCCCGCGGACGCTGGTGCGGACCGAAGCCTTGGCGACTTCGCAACTGCTGGGGCCGGGGACGCTCTATGACACCCGCTACCGGATGCTGGTTGCGCCGGGAACCGACCTAGACGCCCTGCGCGGCGAGGCCCGGCAGGCCTTTGCCGACAGTGGCATGCGCTGGCGCGACAGTCGCCGCGGCGCACCGGGGATCGATAATTTCGTGGATCGGATCGGGGCCTTTCTGGTGTTGGTCGGGCTGGCGGGCCTTGCTGTGGGGGGCGTGGGCGTATCGGCGGCGGTTCGTGCCTATCTGGAACGCAAGACGCCGGTGATTGCCACGCTCAAGACACTGGGCGCCGGGCGGCGGACGATCTTTCTGGCCTATTTCATCCAGATCGGGGCGTTGACGGCGGTCGGTGTGGCCGCCGGGCTGATGATCGGGGCGGGATTGCCGCTGGCCCTGGCGCCGGCGCTGGAGGCGCTGTTGCCGGTGCCGGCGGCCTTCGGGGTGCATCCGGCTCCGCTGGCCGAGGCGGCGCTGTACGGCGTGCTGACGGCGCTGATCTTCACGCTGTGGCCGCTGGCCCGGACCGAACAGGTGCGCGCCGCGGCGCTGTTTCGCGATGCCGGCGGCAGCGGGCGGGGCTGGCCGCGCCTGCCCTACATTCTGGTGACGGCGCTGCTGGTGGCGGGGCTTGTGGGCGCTGCGGCGCTGCTGTCGGGTGTTCCGCTTCTGGCGCTGGGGGCGGCGGGCGGGATAGCCGGGGCGCTGGCGGTGCTTGTGGTGGCCGCGATCCTGGTGCGGCGGCTGGCGCGGCGCGGTGCGGGCTCGCGGCTGGTGCGGGGGCGCAGCGCCCTGCGACTGGCGCTGGCTGCGGTGGGCGGGCCACGCGAAGAGGCCGCATCGGTGATCCTGTCGCTTGGCCTCGGGCTGACGGTGCTGGCCGCTGTCGGACAGATCGAACACAACCTGCGCGCCGCCATCGCCGGCGATCTGCCGGCACGGGCGCCGAGCTATTTCTTCCTCGATATCCAGAATACCCAGATCGACGGTTTTCTGGCCCGGCTTGAAGGTGACCCGGCGGTTACGGATGTCGAAAGCGCACCGATGCTGCGCGGGATCATCACCCGGATCAACGACATTCCCGCGCGGCAATGGCCGGTCGATCACTGGACCCTG
>SKWP01000298.1 GCA_007128865.1 Paracoccaceae bacterium | reverse complement strand
GCGCCATCGACGAACAGGCAGGCCACCCGCCCGCCTTCCTTGAGCTGATCGGCAAGCGCGGCGGGAAACTGTTCGACCCCGCCCTGCACCAACATCGCGTCATAGGGGCCGAAACGCGGCGCGCCTCCGGCCAGCGGCCCGGTGGTGACCGCGACATTGTGCATTTCGCGTGCGCTCAGCGCCGCCTCGGCATCGGCGGCCATGTCGGCGTCCGCCTCCAGCGCCACGACCTGCTGTGAAAGGCGCGCCAGAACCGCGCTGGAATAGCCGAGCCCGCAACCGACATCCAGCACCAGCTCGTCGCCATGCAGGTCGAGATGCTGCAGCATCATCGCCAGCGTGCGCGGCGCCAGCACCACGCGCCCGCCGCCGATGTCGAGGTTTTCGCCGGCATAGGCCACCTCGCGCAGGCGTTCGGGAAGGAAAGCCTCGCGCGGGATGCGCAGCATCGCGTCGATGATCGGATACTGCGTAACATCTGACGGGCGCACCTGCGTGTCGACCATGGTCACGCGGCGGGCGGCGAAATCCTGCATCCGGGGATCCTGCGTTGTCGTTCCGGCCTGTCGTACTTGTGCCACAAGCGCAGGCGCCCGGCAACATGCCCCGGCACTGCCGGGCATGGCGATTTCGAGACTGTCGACACCGGACAACAGCGGCGGCGCAGCGGTCAGGAACCGCCGGGCCCCGGCCAGCCGGGCAGGCGTGGCGCCTTGCGCAGGTGCACGGCGAATTCATAGGGAAAGCCGCCCGGTCGGGTCACGTAATCATGGATCAGCACCGGGTGGCCGCCAAGCCCGGCCTTGCAGAAGGCCAGCACCTCGGCGGGATCGGCGTACCAGAGTTCCGGGTCGCGCCAGTCCACATGGGTCGACATGGCATTGAAGGCAATCCCTTTCGCCGCTGCCGCCCACATCGCCCGCAGCGTCGCGCGCATGAAGCCTTCATTGTCGGCCATGGCGTTGTTGAACACGCCCGACAGCAGGACAAAGTCGCAGCCATCCGGCAAGGGGCCGGTTGCGGTGCCAAGCCGCACTTCGGCCAGCGGATCGTCTGCCAGCCGGGCATTGGCGCGCTCGACGAACTCGGGAACCTGGTCGACACCCAGATAGCGGCCGCGCCAGCCCTGCGCGCGCAGCCAGTCGCACAGATGCGCCAGCCCGCAGCCCACATCCAGCACCGAGGTCAGCGGATCGCCCACCGCTGCCAGCACCGCAAAGCGCGCCTGCTGGGTCTCGGCATCGGCATATTGAACCGCGCGGGCATCGTCGCCGTGCCGGGCCAGCAACTGGCGGTAATGGTGCACGAGCGCGGGGTCGTCTGGCCGGGTCATGGCGTGGCACACTCCGTCAGGATCTCCGGCATCAGCCGGCGGTCGCAATAATCCATGAAGGCAACCCGCCCGCGCAAGCCGGTCTCGGGCGCCCAGACCCGCGGTGGCAGCGTTTCCGTCCGGGTTCGGGCCAGGCCGGGCCCGGCCCGCAGCGGCAGCGCGAAGGCCGATGCAATGACCTGCGAAGTGGTTGCACGGGGCCGGGCCTTCGGGCGCAGATAGCCGATGTCGCGCATTTCGGCAAAGCAGCGCTGGGCATCGGCCTCGGGATCGGCTTCGGCCAGGGCCTCGGGCGGGCCGGGGATTTCGGCCATGACGCAGGTCAGCCCGGCGGCAGCATCCCCGCCCAGAAATGTGCCCGGCGCGCTGTAGCGAAACGCGCGCCGCCCGGTGCCGAAGTCATGCAGGTAGTGCGGCCCGAGGATATCGTCGCGCTCGACCTCCCAAACCAGCAACCGGCACCCCACCCGCACCGCAGCCGGAGCCGGAGGCAGGGGTTGGCCGAGGGCACGGACCAGCAACGCGCGCGGCAGCGACCAGAACAACCCGCGCGCCGAAAGCGCGCTGTCGCCGGCAACAACGCGCACGCCGTGACGCGTGGCCGACACCTCCTGTACCCGCCTTTCAAGCAGCACCGTCGCGCCTTCGGCCTGCAGCCGTTCCAGCGCCGCAGCGCCAAAGCCGCCGATGCCGCCCTCGGCCGGATAGCCGAAGCGCCGGTCTTCGGGCCTGCCGACGAACCTTGCATCAGTGCAGGCCAGGGTCACCCCCAGCCGGTCGTCCCAGAACGCGGCGCTGCCTTTCAGCTGCGCCATCTGCGCATCGCTGCCAAGCCGCGGGCGAGCGAAATAGCCCAGTGCCGCTTCGGCCGTCGCGTCGAACCCTCGCGGATCGATGCCGGTGAATTTCTTGACCATCGGCGCAACCGCCCGCGCGAGCAGTCGCCCGCGGTCTGCGCGATAGTGTTCAAGCCAGCCGGTGCCGGTGTCGGGTGCGGCGGCCCCTGCGGCCTTGATTGCGGTCATTTCGTCCAGAACCGCCGTGCAAAGCGCCGGGTCGTCCGAAAAATCGGGGAATTCAAAGCCCGGCGTCACGATCCGGTCGCGCAGGGATCCCCAGCGATGGTCCGGAATCTCGCGTAGCCGGTCGCCGAGGATGAAGCCGAAAAAGTCCCGTGTCCGTTCGCTGCGCAGATCGAGGTTGTGCGCGCCCCAGTCCACGTCATGGCCGCGCCAGCGAAAGCTGCGCAGGTTGCCGCCAAGCCGGTCGGACGCTTCGACGAGGGTCGGGCGCATGCCTGCCTGAAGTGCCCGCCAGGCCAGGTAGATTCCGGGAAACCCGCCCCCGACAATGAGGATGTCGCTGTCGTTCATCGGCCGGCCATCAGCGCGTTCCTGTCGCGCAAGCCAGCCGTACCACGTTCCAGCAGCGCCCGGAACCCGGCCGGGCCCACATGGGCCAATGCGTCAATGGCCGCGATGAAGGGCAGGAAGGGCGGATGGAATTGCGGATGCTCGGGATGGTGGAAGTCGATGAATCGCAGCGTCACGTCGGATCCCGAAAACGGATCATCGGCCTCCAGATAGTCCAGCGCTCCGGGTGGCGAGACATAGCAGCGACCGCCCAGTGCCCGGCAGATATCCAGCAGCCGCCCGGCGCGGCCGGATTCTGCCCCGATGCCGAGGTCCGAGGCCCGATGCCGCGGGGTTGCGATGCCGGTGGCCTCTGCCACCCCCTCGATCAGCGCGATGTTGAGTGCACAAAGCCCGTTATCCGCAGCCGCGATGCCGGCGTCGATGATGCCTTCCACCAGCCGGAAATGCGGCGCCCTGCCAAGGCTGTCGGCAATGGTCCGGCGCAGTTTCGCCAGCGCCCGAAGGTCCGAAATCCGTGCATCGCGGATGCTGACCCTGGCAGGTTTGCGCGCCACCGGAAGCGACACCAGAATCTCGCCGCCGGGCCCCTTCAGCCTGTTGCGGGTCTGCCAGCTCTGTCGGGACAACTGCACATCGTCGAGATAGACGAACCGGTCCACCGCCGCCATGAGCGCGAAATAGCCAAGCCAGGGCAGGAAGGTCGGCTGCATGATCGCCACCCGCGGGCGGGGTGCGGGATCGCTCACCGCGGCGGGTCCAGATCGTCGGCGGTGATCGGGTGGCCGGCGCGCACCGCATGGCGCAACCGGCGGCCGCGCACGCCCGCCGGGTCGTTGGGGGCAATGCCCGCGGCCGGGCGCACGAAGCGGAAATCCCCGGGCGCGATCACCGTCCCCGCCGCCAGATCGCGCAGTGCGAAGGCCGAGCGGCGCCCGACTGCCTTGTTGCCCTGCTCGGCCGCCGTCGTCGCCTTCTGCCCGTCGCCTTTCATCGCATGCACTGCGCGCACGCCGGCAGCGATCTCGGCCATGACCTCGGGCGTCGCCGAAAACCGGTGGTCGGGGCCGGGCCGGGCGGTGTCATTGGTGAAATGCTTCTCGATTGCCACCGCGCCCATGGCCGTCGCCGCGATCGGGGCCAGCGCGCCGAGGGTGTGATCGGAAAAACCCACCATGCAACCGAAGGCGGCGCGCATGGTCTGCATGGCCGCCAGATTGATCTGATCGGGCGGGGCGGGATAGGACGAACAGCAATGCAGCAGGATCAGGGGCGCCGCGCTGCGGGCGGTGAACACCTCGACCGCGTGCCCGATCTCGGCCATGTCGGCCATGCCGGTTGACAGGATCAGCGGCTTGCCGGTGCCTGCGACCGCGATCAGCAGATCATCGAAGGTCATCTCGAACGAGGCGATCTTGTAGATTGCCGGATCGAGGCTTTCGACGAAATCCAGGTCGCGCGGATCGTAGATGGACGTGAAGGGAACAAGCCCGCGTTCGCGCGCGCGGTCGAACAGCGGGCGGTGAAACGCCATCGGCATGCCGGCGTTGCTGTAGAGATCGTAAAGCCGCGCATGGCCCCAGACCGGATCGATCCGCATCGAGGGATGGTCGGAAGGGATCGTCAGGCTGTCGGCGTCATAGGTCTGCAGCTTCAGCCCGTCCCAGCCGGCATCCGCGGCGATGTCGACCAGCGCCAGCGCCTGATCAAGGTCGCGGTCGTGATTGGCGCTGACTTCGGCGATCAGGAAGGCGGGGCGGTCGGCGCCGATCTCGCGGGTCTCGACGCGCAGGGGTTCGGTCATGCAGGCTCCGTCGGGCGCAGGTCAGCCGGCGCGCACCAGCGTGACCAGATGGTCGTTCTGCTCGGCGGCGCGGTTTTCATAGGTGGTGATATACCTGTCCATCCAGAATTTCGCCAGCCGGTCGCCGATGCCTGCGGCGGCATCCAGTACCTCGGCCTCGGTCCAGCCATGCAGCTGCAGCGGATTGTCGCCGCGCAGCCGGAAATCGGCGTCGCTTGCAAAGACGAACAGCGCCGCCCCGCCAGGGCGCAGGGCATCGAGCGCGGCGGCAAAGGCAGGCCCGGCAGAACCGGGCCCGGCCGCATCCAGAACGCCGATGCAGATCACCGCATCGCAGGCTTGCGGCGTCACCTGCGGGGCGTCGACCGCGGCCACCGCCAGATCGGCCTCAAACCCCGCCGCTGCCAGCCGGTTCCGCGTTGCGTCGATGGCGATGGGGGAAATGTCGCGCCCGATCACCGAAAACCCCTCGCGGGCCAGAAACAGGCAGTGACGCCCGGTGCCGCAGCCCAGGTCGAGTACCGATCGGCCCGATCTCTGGCCCGGCGGAAACCGGCGCAGGATGAACTGTACGGCCTTTTCGTGCGGATACTCCGGAGCTGCCGAGCGGTTCCAGGCATCCCAATGCGACTGTTTGCCCACCGTGCCACCCTACGCCTGCGCGGCGATCCGATCGAGCAGCCGCGCGCACCCAAACCCATCCACCGCGGCAAACCCCGCGGCGTTGAAGGCGTGTTCCACGCCCGGAGCGGCAAGCGCCGCGACCCGGTCGAGAAATCGCCCCGCCCCCCCGGCATCGACGGCAAAGTGGATTTCCGCCAGCCCCCCGGCAGAGAACATCTCCAGATAGGCCCGGTAGAACGTCGAGTCATGCAAAAAGATGCCGGTTCTGCCCAAAGCGGCAGCTTCGTAGCGAATGAGGCCCAGCCGGCCGACAACCAACGATGCGTTGGCCACCAGCCCGGCAAGGGTTTCGGGGGCATTGCAGAGCCGCAGCCGGGGATTGTCCGCTGCTGCCGCCTCCAGCGCTGATACCAGCTCTGCCCCGAAGAGCGGCCCGACAACGATATCGGCTGCCGCAGCGCCGGTGTCACGCGGAAGCCTTCGGGCAATGGCCAGACTCAGCCCACCCGGGTCCGCGCCGCCGCAGGCCACCAGGAGCCGTGGCAAGGCCGGGAACTGCCGCGCAAGTGCGCGCGATTCGGCAAAGGCCGGGTCCAGCAGGGCATAACCGGCGCCGTGCAGCCAGACGCCAGCATCGGGGGGCGGGCGCAGCCGGTCGGCGCTCAGGTAAGGCGTGACCACGAAATGCGGTGCAGCGCCCGGCAGGGCGACGAAATGATCGGGTGGCATCGAATCGATCACCGCCACACGGTGGCCTGCCGCCAGCAGCAACGCAACCTCGGCGGCCGTCGCTGCCGCGTTTCCCGACCACAGCGTATCCACCACCACGGTCGCGGGCGCCGCAAGGGCCTGCCACCACGCGGCCGGCACCGCCACTTCGGGCGTCCCGGGTATCATCCGGGTCGAGATGCCCCGCGCGTCGGCGACCCGCGCCAGCATCCGCATGCGCTGGAAATGACCCAGCCCGATCCCCGGCCCCGCCGCGGCGCGCAGGATCAACTCAGCGCTCAAGGAACGGCTCCAGCGCAGCCAGGCTGCGTGCCGCGGCGCCCGAATGCCCGGCATTGAACCCGCGGGCGCAGGCCGAAAACGCGCCCAGACGCGCGGGATCCGAAAACAGCGCTGCAATTTCGGCTTCGAGTGCGGCGGCATCGGGCAGGATACGCAGCGCGCCGGCATCGGCAGCCTCGCGGGCGGGAAAGGCGATTCCATAGGTGCTCGGGCCGGTCAGCACCGGGCGTTCCTGGGCCAGCGGCTCGATGATGTTGTGGCCGCCGTGATCGACAAGCGTGGCGCCGACAAAGACCGCATCGGCAAGCGCATAATAGAAATCCATCTCGCCGATGCTGTCGCCGACCAGAACCGCGGCGGCCCGCAGGCGCGATTCGGCCCCGGGACTCAGGGCGAGATGCCGATCGAACAGCGCCGAGCGCGCCTCGGCCGCCACCCCCGCAGCCCGCAGCGCGCCCAGCACCGGCGCAAAACGCTGCGGGCTGCGCGGCACCCAGACCACCCTGGGCGCCGGTTGCATCCGCTGCTGCAGGCTGCGAACCATGGCCAGCAGCGCGGCCTCCTCGCCTTCGACCGACGAGGCGAGGGTCAGCACACGCGCCCCGCCTTCGCGAAGCTCTGCCGCCACCGGCCCGGCCGCGGCTATCTGGGCGCGGTTCATGGGCAGGTCGAAGCGCAATTCGCCCGGGTTGCGCACTGCCGCGGCCGGCAGGCCGGCAGCCCGATACCGTGCCGCATGGGCCTCGGACTTGGTCAGCGCCATCGAAAAGCCGGGGAAAAGCCCGCCGCGCAACCGGCCGGCACCGCGGCGGTCGCGCTGCGCCGCGCGTTCGGTATAGGCGCCGTTGACGATCACCATCGGCACACCTGCGCGCCGGGCCTCGAACAGCTGAGCGGGCCAGATTTCGGATTCCACGATCAGCCCCGCACGCGGCCGCTGCCGGGACAGGAACCGCCGGACCGTCCAGAACAGATCGAGCGGGCCATAGCCCTGCACCAGCCGGCCCGAGGTGATGTCATCGGCAAACAGCCGCCGCCCCTCGGCAAGTCCCGCCGGCGATGCATGGGTCAGCAGCACCGTCTCGCCGCGGGCCAGCAGCAACCGGACGAGCGGCGAGACTGCCCGCGTTTCGCCCAGCGAGGCCGCAAAGACCCATATGCTGCCCTCGGGCGCGCGTGGCGCGCCACCGAAGCGGTGGCCGAGATGGGCGCGATAGAGCGGCTCGCGCAGGGACCGCGCAAGTGCCAGCCCGAGCAGGGCCGGGGCCCCGAGGTGCAACACGATCTGATAGGCGAGATACCCCAGTCGCAACCAGAACGGGGGAGCCCCCTGCCATCCCGCGCCGCCCGCACCAGCCGGTCCTGCCAATTCAACCATCGCACTATCCGCATGCCTGACCGAAACGCCCGATCAGGCAGCACCGCCTTGCCTGAAGGGCCGGGCAAACTCAAGGCCCGGCCCCTTGCCCTGACGGGCAGGGCAAGGGGCGGTAGTGGGCAGAACGCAACCTGAAGTTGAAAAGCGGCCGGGGAGCACCGCCCCGGGCATCTGCCCCGCGATTGCCATAATCGGGCCGGAATTCCGCCGGGAAGGAGCCGTTAGCTTCATATGACTGACATGCTGCGCCGGTAATCGCGAATTAATCCGACAGGTGCAGAACCGGTGGCAGACCAGACAAGGGAAACTGACCATGTCCGACACATCCTTCGGTGCAGAACTCGGCTCCGGGCGGGGGCATGGCGTGATTGATCTGGAGGCTGAGCTTTCCGGCAGGCTCGACAGGCAGGACGCCGGTTTCGGCCGGGCCGCACCTGCCGGATGGTGGATTGCGATTGTGGTCATGGGTGGTGCCGCGGGCTGGGTCAGCCTGATTGCAGCAGTGGTGACCTGACCGGATTGCCCTGACAATTCGACTGCCTGACCGCCCCGGACCGTCATTGCGATGGTGCGGGGTTCCTGCGTCGTGGCTGCTTGCGGTCAATGCGGCGGTGTGGCCACGCGCATCCGTGCACCAGGTGCCGGGGGGCATCAGCCCGGCAGCGGGGTTGTTGACCGCGTCTCGGCCAATGCGCCGCCGCCGGGTGCGCCAAGCCCGGCCAGCGCGGTGCGAAGCGCCGCGGCAACAGGCATCGGACGCCGGGTTTCGGGGTGCAGGAAGACCTGAACGATCCGGCCTTCCAGCGCTGCCTCCGGCGCATCGGGTGCAAACAAGGCCACATCCCAGCGCACCGACGACAAGGCCACCCGCGCCACCCGCATGCCGATTTCCACCGGCCCCGGAAAGGCAAGGTCGGCATGCCGACGAAAGGCCGATTCCGCACAGACAGGCATCGGCGCGGCCGATCCGCGCGGGCAGAATCCACCCTCGGCCAGCCATTGCCGCAGGGCACCATCGCACAGCACCGCGCCGCAGGCGGGGTCGAGGTAGCCGGCAGGGTCACAATCCGCACGCCGCAGGGGCAGGGGGCGCAGCAGCGGAAAGGCGGTGCGCAGGGCCGGTGTGCGGGGCTGCGTGATCAGCATGGCTGCCCCGTGTCGGCGGCGCTGTGCAACTGGCTGGCGGTCGGGCGGGGTGCTGTCACCGCGGTCTCTCCCGGTTCGAGGTCGGTGCAGGGTATGCCCCGGATTGCCGGGCAATGTCCATCCGCCGGTCCGGCGGGCGGCGGATATCGGCGAGTTGCTACAGCAGCGCCGAAAGCTCTTCGGCGGAGCGCTTCAGGCGCGGCAGATGCCGGCGCCCGGCTTCCAGCGTCATGCGCTGGGTGGGCGCGTGAAAGGTGATCACCGCCGGCATCCTGCCCCAGCGGTCGCGCAGGGGCATTGCAAAGGCGATCATGCCTTCGATGAATTCCTCGTTGTCCTGGGCATGGCCGGTCTCGCGGGTGTGCATGATCGCTTCATGCAGGGCGGCGGGGTCGGTGATGGTGTTGGGCGTGCTGCGGTCCAGCGGATGGCTGCTCAGGAAGCGTTCGAGATGGGTATCGGGCAGGGTCGAAAGATAGAGCTTGCCCGATGCGGTGCAGTGGAACGGCACCCGCGTGCCGACCGGCAACTGGACCCGAAGCGGCCAGTCGGTTTCGACCCGGTCAAGATAGACCATGGCCTCGCGGTCGGGGATGACCAGATTGCAGGTTTCGCCGATGTCCTTGGCCAGCGCCCGCATCACCGCCAGCCGCGATGTGCGCACCCGCATGGTCGAAAGCGTGCCCG
>SKWP01000449.1 GCA_007128865.1 Paracoccaceae bacterium | reverse complement strand
TTCCCGATTGTCCCGGAATCGCCCATGTAGGCGTCGACGGTGCCCAGTTGCACCCCCTCCACGCCGGCGCGCAGCGCGGCAAGCTGTTCGGCCGGATAGACGATGATGTTGATCTCGCCCCCGGTCGCCTCGGCGACACGCTCGGAAAACGCCTCGAGCGCGATGTGGATCGGGTGGTTTGTCTGGGTGTTGTGGCCAAGGTGAAGGGTGGTCTGCTGGGCCGTCGCCGCGGTCGCCAGACCAAGGGCAAGCAGCGTAGCCACCGAAAGACGGGTTGGTGCAGTCATGGTTCCATTCTCCCTGTTGGACCCCGTGCGCGACCTCCCGGCGCGCCGGAGCTGTTTCAGTCGATTCGATGTGCAGCGATGAAATCGAGGTCGAGTTCCAGCCCCCAGCCCGGCCCCGACGGCACCCGGTAATGACCGTTCCGGAACGGCGCCCGATTGGCCAGGATGCGGTAGAACAGCGGGTCGCGGTCCGGGTGGAACACCTCCAGGAACGAACCGTGCGGCACCGAGGCCAGCAACTGGGCGCTGATCTGCGGCTCCTCGTGATGGGCCATCCGCACGTCGAAGGCATGGGCCACCGCGGCGACCCGGCGCCATTCGGTCGGCCCGCCGCCCCAGCTTGCGTCGAAATTGCAGTAGTCGATGGCGCGATCCATCATCAGGTCGCGGCACCCGGCCAGCGACACCTCGCTCTGGCCGGCGGCAACCGGCATGCCGGTAACGGCGCGGAAATGCGCCATGCCGCGGCGGTCGTCCCGCCAGCTCACCGGCTCCTCGAACCAGGTGATGTCCAGCGCCTCGATCCTGCGCGCAAAGGCGATGGCGTCGCGCAGGTCGTAGCCCTGGTTGGCATCGACGGTCAGGACGAAGTCCGGCCCGACGGCATCGCGCGCAACGCGCACACGCTCGGCATCCTCGTCGATGCTGCGCCCACCCACCTTGAACTTGCAGCCCGCGAAGCCGGCTTCCCGCAGCGCTTCCATCTCGCGCGCGAGGTCGGCCAGTGTCTTGCCGTCTTCATAGTAGCCCGCGATGCAGTTCACCGGCAGGGTTTCGGCCCCGCCACCCCAGAGGCGCGCCAGATTGATCCCCAGCGCCTTGCCCACGGCATCCCAGATCGCGCTGTCGATGCAGGCCTGTGCCGATGTCCCCAGAAGCCGCGGCCGCAGGATGTTCCGGGTCGCCGGCAGCACCGCCTTCCAGCACGCCTCGACATTGAAAGCATTCATTCCAATCAGGCGCGGCGCCATCTCGTCGCGGATGATCTTCAGTATCTCCGCGAGGCCGTCATCCTCATCGCCGTTGTAGCATTCCCCGACGATCCCCGCCGATGTATAGACCCGCGTCAGAATCGTGCTGCGATGCGTCATGTAGTAGTGAGAGCCGCGAAACTCCCTTGGCAGCTTCATTCTGATGGGAATCGCCTCGATGCGCTCGATGGCCATGTGGCCGCTCCGGGCGAGGCCCTCCGCGTCATCCGTCATGCTCTCGCTTGCCCTGTCATGCCCCATGTCCGAACGCACCTCTTCGCTGGAGAACCCAGTGCCTGAGGCTTCGATATGAAACGATATCAACGAACGTGTCAACCAGTGATGTCGCCGGCAAGACGGATCGTCCGCAGTGACAGGAATGCGAAGCGCTGGCAGTTCCCAGGTCGGCTGCCCCGCGACTGTCCGGAAACCTGCAGAGCCGTTGCTCGATCTCGCCGATTTCCGGATGCCGCGAGAGAGCCCGCCGAGCCGGTCAGATCAGGCTGCGATCTTGGGGGCTGGGCCGGTCAGCGGGATGCGGGCCGCGTACTGCCAGATGGTCCGTGGCGGCATCGGTTCCCGAACGGCCCTTTCCGCAAGGCCCCAAGCCGCCGGGTGGGGCGCCGGCATGGCCCGGCACATTTCGCAGCATGGAACCGCAACGGCTATTCACGCCCCGTGTCATTGTGCTGAAATCGGATGTGGCCACGATTACGTGGCGCCTCGGGCGAAGCCGAACAATGGTCGCGACCGCCACATCAGTTTCACCGGACTGTCGACTTGGCCCGACTTGCCCGGAATCCTATAACCCTGAAGCATTGATCGCAGATACATACTACTTTGACAGCTATATTCCGGGCAACCTACCCTGTTGCGGCTTTCGGTCGAGAACAACGCGCCGGCCGGCCTTTCGGGCCGATTCGATCACACCAGAGGGGGGAGAAGACGGATGAAACTCACGCGGGGAATGCAACTGACAAGACGCCAGTTCACGGCATTGAGTGCTGCGGGCGTTGCAACCACGGCGCTCCCGCTTGGCGGGCGTGCACTTGCGCAGACCCACGGCGGCACGCTCACCGCCGTTTTCAACATCGAACCGCCGCACATCAATCCCGGCCTTGGCACATCGAATGTGATCCAGACCGCCGGCGGCAAGGTGTTTCAGGGCCTGTTCAACCTCGACGAGAACTACGAGGTGGTGCCGGTTCTTGCCGAGCGGATCGAGGTGTCGGACGACGGGATCGAATACACCTTCCACCTGCGCAGGAACGTGCGCTGGCACGATGGCGCGCCGTTCACGGCCGATGACGTGCTCTTTTCGTTCGAGGTGGTGCCGCAGTTCCACAGCCGCACCCGCATCGCGCTCGACCGGGTCGCCGAGACAGTTCGGGTGGACGACCACACCGTGACGCTGCGCCTGAACGGGCCGTATCTGCCGTTCTTTCTGGCCACCTCCGGGGTCAACATGGCGATCATTCCGCGCCACATCTACGAGGGCACGGACTACATGTCGAACCCGGCCAATGTTGCGCCGATCGGAACCGGACCGTTCCGGTTCAGCGAATGGCGGCGGGGCGAATACATCCATCTGGTGCGCAATGACGATTACGCCATCGATGATCTGCCCTATGTGGATCAGATCTATTTCCCGATGGTCCCCGACGGCTCGCAGCGTTCGATCTCGGTCGAGACCGGTCAGACCAACGTGATCATCGCGGGTGCAGTCAACCTGCAGGACCAGAGGCGCTTTGTCGACAGTGGCCAGTTCCGGATCATCGAAGGCGCCTACAATGCCATTGGCGCGACCATCGTGATGAACATTAACCTGCGCAACCCGCCCTTCGACGACGTGCGCTTCCGCAAGGCGCTGATGCATGCGATCAACCGACAGCAGATCGTGGACAACGTCTTTTTCGGCACCGCCGAGGTGATGGAGGGGCCGATATCGAGCGCCACGGCCTATTTCGACAAATCCGCGCTGACGACCTATGACTACGATCCGCAAAAGGCGATCGCGCTGATGGACGAAATGGGGCTGCCCCCCGACTCGAGCGGCGTGCGCGCAAGCTTCCGGCTGATCGTCGGCCAGAATTCGGCCAATGCGATGCGCACGCAGGAACTGGTCCGGCTTCACCTGGGCGCGGTCGGGCTGAATGCTACGCTGGTCGCGGTCGACTCGATGCCGACGCGCGATGCCCAGTGGGATTTCGATCTGCTGATGATGATCCCGGGGCAATTCCTCGATCCCGACATCGGGGTGTCGCGGTTCTATCTGTCCAGCAACATCGTCAACAACTTCCAGGCCAATACCGGCGGCTATGACAATCCGCGGCTGGACGAATTGTGGGCCGCGGCGACCGCGGCGACCACGGCAGAGGAAGCGCAACGCCATTATTCCGAAATCCAGCGCATCCTGTCCGAGGACGTGCCGCGCATCTGGCTGGCCGAAATCGACCAGCGCATGCTCGTGCGCAACGATCTGCAGGGCTTCGGCAACAGCCCGCAGGAAGGCTATGCGGAATGGGACGGCGTGCACTTCGTCTCCTGACGCGGTGCCGCGGAAGGGCCTGCGGCGCGGCTGGCGCCGCAGGCGTGCATTCGAAATGAAACCGGCGGCCTTTCCCGGAACCCACAGACCGCTGGCCGGCGCGGAAGGCCTGCGGCACCCCGCCCCGGTCGCTGAAGGACCCCGCCGCCGCGCCGGTCCCAGAACATGCACGGCTTGGGACGTGCGCCATGCAGCCCGCGAGGATCAGAGATGGCGGTTTCCCGTTTAACCTATGTCCGGCGTCGCCTCGGGCGGGCGGTGCTGGTGGTCGTGGCGGTGGTGGTGCTGGGGTTCTTCCTGATCCGCATCCCTCCGGGCGACATGGTTGACGTCATCGTCGGCGAGGCCGGCGGCGCCGACCTCGAATTCGTCGAGATGATGCGCAGCCATTTCGGCCTCGACCGGTCGCTGTGGGAGCAGTTCCTGATCTACATCCGCAACGTGCTCGTCCTCGATCTGGGCTTTTCCTACCAGCAGCAGTCGCCGGTCCTGAAGATCATCATCGACCGGATGCCGATCACGGCGCTGATCGCGGCGATCGTGATGGTGTTCGGCGTGGGTCTGGGGATGCTGTTCGGCGCCATTGCGGCAACCTACGTGAATCGCTGGCCGGATACGCTTGTTTCCGGCTTCGCGCTGCTGTTCTACGCCACGCCGAACTTCTGGCTCGGCTTGATGCTGGTGCTGCTGTTCTCGATCTATGTGCAGTGGCTGCCGCCCTTCGGCATCCGCACGCTGGGGATGCAGCAGACCGCGCTTTCGGGTGCGATTGACCTGGCGCGGCATCTGGTGCTGCCGGTGATCGCGCTGGGCACCCATTATGTCGCCATCTTCGCCCGCATCACCCGCGGTGCGATGCTGGAGGTGGCAAGCATGGATTTCGTCAAGACCGCCCGCGCCAAGGGCCTTTCGCGGCTCCAGGTCATCCGGCGCCACATCCTGCGCAACGCGCTCTTGCCGCTGACAACCTATGCCGGGCTGCAGGCGGGCAACCTGATCGGCGGCACGGTGCTGGTGGAGACGGTCTTTGCCATTCCCGGGCTGGGCCGGCTGACCTATGAATCCATCGTGACGCGCGATTATCTGCTGCTGCTGGGCATCCTCATCGTCACCAGCGTGCTGGTCATCATCGTCAACCTGATCACCGACATCATCTACACCTTCATCGAACCGCGGGTGGAGCTGACCTGATGCAGAGGGACTATATCGCCCGCTTCATGGCCAACCCCGGCGCGGTGGTCGGCCTGATCTTTCTGGCGGCGGTGATCGCGGGGTCGATCGTGGCGCCGATGTTTCTGGGCGCCAACCCGTGGGAGGTTGCTGGCCGTCCCTTCATCCCCCCGGGCCAGGACGGGTTCCTGATGGGCACCGACATGCTGGGCCGCGACGTGGCGCTTGCGGTTCTCTACGGCACGCGCTTCTCGCTGCTGATCGGCGTGGGTTCGATGCTGGCGGCGGTGCTGATCGGGGCCACGCTGGGCGCGGTGGCCGGTTATGCCGGTGGCTGGGTCGACGACCTGCTGATGCGGATCACCGAATTCTTCCAGATCCTGCCCAGTCTTGTGCTGATCCTCGTTCTGGTCGCCTTCATGGGGGCCAGCGTCTATTCCGTCATCATCGGCATCGGCGTGATCACCTGGCCCAATGTCGCCCGGGTCATGCGCGCCGAGGTGATGAGCCTGCGCAACCGCGAGTACGTCGAGGCTGCCCGCGTCATCGGCCAGCGCCCGCTGACCATCCTTGTGGTGCAGATCCTGCCCAATGCCATGCCGCCGGTTATCGTGATCGCCTCGCTCATGATCGCCTCGGCGATCCTGACCGAATCGGCGCTGAGCTTTCTGGGTCTGGGCGATCCGAACATCATGACCTGGGGCTACATGATCGGCACCTCGCGGGAATACCTGCGCTTTGCCTGGTGGATCAGCCTGTTTCCGGGGCTTGCCATCATCTCGACCGTGCTGGCGATCAATTTCGTGGGCGACGGCCTTGCGGCTGCCCTGAACCCCCGGATGGAGGAGGGGCGGTGACCGTGCCGGCGTCGACCCGGCCGGACGTGCCGCCTTCGGCCGCGGTTTCGGCTGCGCCGGTCCTGTCGGTGCGGGGCCTGACCGTCAGGCTGCCGGGGGGCGGAGACCGCGAGCATGCCGTGGAAGGGATCGACTTTGATCTGGCCGCGGGCGAAATCCTCTGCATCGTGGGCGAGTCCGGCTCGGGCAAGTCGATCACCGCGCAGGCGATCATGGGCCTTCTGCCGAAAAGGCTCGAACCGGTCGCCGGCAAGATCCTGTTCGAGGGCCGCGACCTGCTGCCGCTGAGCGACCGCGAGATGCAGGCGTTCCGCGGCGCCCGGATCGGCATGATCTTTCAGGAGCCGATGACTGCGCTCAATCCGGTCCTGACGGTGGGCGACCAGATTGCCGAGATGATCCTGGCCCACCGCAGGCTGCCGGCGGCCGAGGTCCGGGCGCGGGTGGTCGCCGCCCTTGCCGCGGTGCGCCTGCCCGAGCCGGAAACCCTGCGCCGGGCGCATCCGCACCGGCTGTCGGGCGGGCAGCGCCAGCGGGTGATGATCGCCATGGCGATGGTGCATGACCCGGCAATCCTGATCGCCGACGAGCCGACAACCGCACTTGATGTCACCACCCAGGCCGAGGTGCTGCGCCTGATCCGGCAGTTGCGCGACGACCGCAAGACCAGCGTGATCCTTGTCACCCATGATTTCGGAGTGGTGGCCGAGATGGCGGATCGTGTCGTCGTGATGCGTCACGGCAAGGTCGTCGAGACCGGCCCCACGGCCGAGGTGCTGGGCCGGCCGCGCCACCCCTATACCCGCGCGCTGATCGACGCGGTGCCGCGCTTCACCACCGGCGCGGCGGCCCCGTCGGACACCGCCGAAAAGCTATTTGACATGCGCTCGATCACACGCCGGTTCGTCCGCGATGCAGGGCTGTTCCGCAAGGGCACCGCCGTGGTGGCGGTCAATGACGTGTCGCTGTCGCTGCGCCGGGGCGAGACGCTGGGCATCGTCGGGGAATCCGGATCGGGAAAGTCCACGCTGGCGCGGTGCGCGGTACGGATCAGCGACGTGGACGAGGGCAGCATCCTGCTGGAGGGCCAGGACGTGACCCGTCTGCGAGGGCGCCGGCTGATGCCGTTCCGGCGCAAGGTCCAGATGGTGTTCCAGGATCCCTATGCCTCGCTCAATCCGCGTCAGAAGATCGGCAGGATCCTGACCGATCCGTTGCGGGTGCAGGGCCATGCCCGTGGCCCGGCCCGCGAAAGGGCGATCGAGTTGCTGCGCCTCGTCGGGCTGGAGCCGCAGGCAATGCAGCGTTACCCGCACGAATTCTCGGGCGGGCAGCGCCAGCGCATCGGCATCGCGCGGGCCCTCGTCGTCGACCCCGAGATCCTCATTGCCGACGAACCGGTCTCGTCACTGGATGTGTCCGTCCAGCGGCAGGTTCTCGATCTGCTGGCCGATGTGCGCCGGCGGATGCAGCTGTCGATGATCTTCATCACCCATGATCTGCGGGTTGCGGCACAGGTCTGCGACCGGATCGCGGTGATGCAGATGGGCGCGGTGGTGGAACAGGGGCCGACAGGCGAGGTCTTCGGCAACCCGGCGCATCCCTATACCCGCGACCTGATCGCGGCGATCCCCGGCGTGGCGTTCTTCAGCGAAACGGTCGATTGACAAGAACGCCCGGGTCGGTGCCGGCCGGTAGCCGGCCGGGCCGCGATCATTCCGCAAGCATGTCCGCAGCGATGGCTTCGGCGGCGCGGCTTGCACTTTGCGAGAAATGTGTCACCAGCTCGTTCTCGCTGCCTCTGGCCGCGTGGCACAGGAAGAACTCGATATTGATCTCGGGCTCGAACCGCCGCACGACGACCCGGTTGCGGGCCTGCGCCGCCAGCAGCGGATGCATCAGCGACACACCATGTCCGCCCGCCACGAACTCGCAGATGGTGGTCGAGGTGCTTGCATCCAGCACGACCTGCTCGCGCACTCCATACTGATCGAACAGGCTGGCGATCCGGGTGTGAGTCTGGCTGTTCGACTGAAAGGCAAGGAAGGGCACTCCGTCCAGATCCGGCGGCTCTATCACGCGACGCTCGGCCAGCGGATGGCCGTTCGGCATCACGCAGACCAGCGGATGACGCAGGATCAGTTCATTGACCAGCCGCCGGTCCATGGTCGGCGTGCTGACCAGCCCGACATCGGAACTGCGGTCGATGATCCGGCCGCAGACGACATCGGAACTGCCGGTCTGGATCGAGAAATACACATCGGGCTGTGTCGCCATGAAATCGGCAATCACGGCATGGACAACAACCCCGGACAGCGCCGCGATCACCCCGACATGCAGCTGCCTTCCGTCTTCGCGCTTCAACTGTTCCATGGCGCGTTCAAGCTGGTGCAGTCCGCCGAAGATGCGCAGCGCCTCGGCGTGCAGCTGCAACCCGCGGCGCGTCGGCACCAGACGCCCCCGCCGCCGCTCGAACAGCGCCATGCCGGAGTCCGCCTCCAGATGGGCGACAAGCTTGCTGACCGCCGGCTGCGAGATGTTCAGCAATCCCGCAGCACCATTCACCGTTCCCGCCTCCATGATCGCGAGAAAGCCCTCGATCTGACGGAGACTCAGGCGTTGGGGCATGATTACCCTGGGGAATAGGTGAGCCAGAAAACGGTCTTGGACAGACTACATTCCACCCAATACCTGTTCAACAGGGGAACGGCCATCCGGTGCCCCGGCGCGGACTGACCGACCACTTCGGGCCGTGCGCGGTGGCGGACGGTCGCGCGGGCGCCGGTAGCAAACGATGAAAGGCCCTTGATCTTGTTCAAGCGAATGCCCGAACTGGGCAACGATACCGTTACAATCCATCTGGACGGCGTTCCGGCAAGCGCGCAGGCTGGTGATTGTGCGGCCTCGGCCCTGCTGCGCCGCGCACCCCATTTCGCGCGTCGAAGCCCGCTTTCGGGACGACCGCGCGCACCCTTCTGCATGATGGGCGTCTGCATGGACTGTGCCGCGGTCGTCGATGGCGTGCCCTCGACCCTGACCTGCCAGACCGTCGTGCGCGAAGGCATGACCATCGAACGCCAGGTCACGCTCCCCGCGGTCGACAAGGGCGGTTCGGATGTCTGAGCCCGTCGACGTTGCCGTGATCGGCGCCGGCCCCGCGGGCATGGCCTGTGCCATCGCGGCGCGGCGACGCGGGCTGTCGGTGTCCGTGATCGACGAACAGCCTGCCCCCGGCGGGCAGATCTGGCGCGACCTCGAACGGGCCGGTCGCTTTGCCCGGCCGAAGGCGATGTATTCCGAGCACGCACTCGGGTTGCGGACCATCGCCGGGTTTCGCGCCTGCGGCGCGCAGTATCTGCCCGACAGCCAGCTTTTCCAGATCGAGCCGGGCTGGCGGCTGTTTGTCCGCGGCAACGGCAGGGTCCGGGTACTGGGTGCACGGCAACTGGTGATCGCGACCGGGGCCATCGAACGGCCCGTGGTCTTCGATGACTGGACATTGCCCGGCGTGATGACGGTCGGCGCTGCGCAGATCCTGCTCAAGCGGTCGGGGCTGGTGCCGTCGTCGCCGGTCTGGGTGG
>SKWP01000059.1 GCA_007128865.1 Paracoccaceae bacterium | reverse complement strand
TCGTGGCGTCCGAAACCGCCAACAACGCGGCGGTGTCGGGGGCACTTGCACCGCTGCTGTCGCTGGGCGTTCCCGGATCGGCCAGCGCAGCCATTCTCATCGGCGCCCTCACCATCCAGGGCCTGCAACCCGGGCCGCTGCTGTTCGCCAACCGGCCCGAGATTCCCTATTCGATCTTCGTGTCGCTGATCATCGGTCTGCCGGTCATGGCGCTGATCGGGCTGGCCGGCGTCCCGCTCTGGGTGCGGCTGACACGCATACCGCCTGCGGCCATCGCCACGCTTGTCGCCAGTGTGTGCATGCTGGGTGCCTTCGCCAGCACCAACAACACCTTCGAGATGCAGGTCATGGCCGTATGCGGCGTGGTCGGGTACCTGATGCGCAAGGTGGGCATTCACCCCGCGCCGATCGTGCTGGCGCTGGTGCTGGGCGACATGATGGAATCCAACCTGCGCCGGGCACTGCTGACCGGCAACGACAGCCTGTTGTTCATCGTTTCCAAGCCCATAGCGGCGGTATTGCTGGCCATTGCCGTCATCGTCCTTGCATCGCCGGCCATCGCCTGGCTGCGGGCGCGGCGCGCGCAATGATGACGCGCGGCAGGCCTGCGGAACGATCAACCAAGACATGTCCATGACCCTGCAACCGAATTCCCGCTTTCTTGGCACGCTGCCCGACGGGCAGCGCTGGCTCAGCCTTCCGGCGGCCGAGTCCGCGGGCTTTGCCGCAACCGCCCGCCTGCCGCGCAGCCTCAAGGTGATCGCCGAGGACATGCTGTGGCGCCTGCCCGAAGACGAGGCCCGCACGGCTCTGCAGGCACTGGCAGAACGGCGTGCCGGCACCACCCTTTCCTTTGCTCCGGGGCGGGCGCTGCTGCAGGATTTCCTTGGCATCCCGCTGATGACCGACCTGGCATCGCTGCGCGACATCCTGGCCGAGGCGGGCCGCGACCCGAAGCTGCTCGATCCGGTAATTCCGGTCGATTTCGTCGTCGATCATTCGCTGACCGTCTTTCATGCCGGCAGCCCGGATGCGGCGCTGCGCAACCGGCAACTGGAGATGGAGCGCAACCGCGAACGCTTTGCCTTCATCAAATGGTGCCAGAACGCCTTTGGCAACTTCCGGGTCATCCCGCCGGGGCGGGGCATCATGCATCAGGTCAATCTGGAATGGCTGGCCAGCGTGGTGCGTGACACCGGCGGCATCGCCCGGCCGGATACCATGATCGGAACCGACAGCCACACCACCATGGTCAACGCCCTGGGGGTGCTGGGCTGGGGCGTGGGGGGTATCGAGGCCGAGATGGCGATGCTGGGCATGCCGCTGGAACTGCGCCTGCCCCGGGTCGTCGGGGTACGGCTGACCGGCACGCTTGCGGCCGGGGTTACAGCCACCGATCTGGTGCTGCACATGGCAGAATTCCTGCGCGGGATCGGCGTTGTCGGGGATTTTGTGGAATTCTTCGGCGACGGCGTTGCCGCCCTGCCCCTTGCCGACCGTGCCACCATCGCCAACATGGCACCCGAATACGGCGCCACCTGCGCATATTTCCCCATTGACGGCGCCACCATTGCCTATCTGCGGATGACCGGCCGCACCGAACCGCATCTGCAGCGGATCGAGGCCTATGCCCGCGCCCAGGGCCTGTGGCAGGATGCGGGCGATACCGCACCGGCCTTCGATACCGTCTGCGACTTCGATCTCGGCGCGGTGGCGCCCTGCCTTGCCGGCCCGACCCGCCCCGACCAGCGTGTGGCGCTGGCATCGGTCCCCGCCAGCCTCGATGCCCGTGCACGCCAGCTTGGCCGCCCGCTGCCCGAGAAACCGGCCGATGCGCTGGAGGATGGCGCGGTTGTCATCGCCGCCATAACCAGCTGCACCAATACCTCGAACCCCGAACTGATGATCACCGCCGGGCTGGTGGCCCGAAATGCCCGCGCCCGCGGTCTGCGACCCAAACCCTGGGTCAAGACATCGCTGGCGCCGGGCTCGCGCGTGGTGACAGATTATCTCGATGCTGCCGGGCTCAGCGCCGATCTCGATGCGCTGGGGTTCCAGACCATCGGCTATGGCTGCTCGACCTGCAACGGCAACTCCGGCCCGCTGGCGCCGGAAATCGCCGCCGAAATCGATGCGCGCGGGCTGATGACGGTGGGCGTGCTGTCGGGCAACCGCAATTTCGAGGGCCGCATTCACCCGCAGATCAAGGCCGCCTATCTGGCCTCTCCGCCGATGGTGATTGCGGCGGCCCTGGCCGGCACCCTGCGCCACAGCCTTGCCGACGAACCATTGGGAACCGACCAGGCCGGTGCCCCTGTCTATCTGCATGATCTGTGGCCGCAACCGGACGAGGTGGCAGCCCTTGTCACCCGGCATGTGACCGCGGCCCGTTTCGCCGCCTCCTATGGCGCCGGGATGGAAACCACCGCGGACTGGGAGGCGCTGCAGGCGCCCGAAGGCATGCGCTTTCCCTGGGACGAAGCCAGCAGCTTCATCCGCCCGTCGCCGTTTGCAGCGCTGCGGGCGGCCGATCCGACGCAGGATCCGCGGCTGGGCGCGCTGCGCAGCCTGCTGGTGCTGGGCGACCGCATCACCACCGACCACATATCGCCCAACGGGGCGATCCGCCCCGACAGCCCGGCCGGGCAGTATCTGCAGGCCGTTGGCGTGCCGTCCGGGCGGTTGGGCAATTTCGGGTTGCGACGCGGCAATGCCGAAGTCTGCCTGCGCGGCATGTTCGACAACGCCCTGCTGGAAAACGCGCTGGTCGCGCCGGAACGCGGCAATCGCACCATCATTGCCCCGGACGGGCCGGTGCTGCCCGTGGTGGAGGCCGCCGCAGCCATGGCGCGCGCCGGCGATGGTTCGATCATCGTCGCCGGGCGCGACTATGGTGCCGGATCGTCGCGGGACTGGGCGGCAAAGGGGTTGCGCCTGCTGGGTGTGCAGGCGGTCCTGGCCGAAAGCTTCGAACGCATCCACCGCGCCAATCTTGTGGGCATGGGGGTGCTGCCGCTGGTTTTCGACGGCGGCCGCCCCGATGGCCTTGTGCTGGACGGTGCCGAACGCTGGGCGCTGTCGTTTCCCGGGGGTGTCATGCCGCAGGGGCCGGTGCGGCTGGCGCTTTGCCGCCCCGGCGCGGCGCCGGTCCCGGTCCCGGCGCGGATCGATATCCATTCCGATGCCGAGGCCGGACTGTTGCGCGGCGGCGGTGTGCTGCCGCTGATCCGGTCGCGATTGGCCGGCTGATACGGAATCCGTTTGATCGGTTCGGACCAGCAACGGCCCTTCCCCGCCCGTGCTTCACGAACAGATCAAGCGGATCCGGTATGACCGGCGGCGGGAGCCTTCAGCCGAGTTCCCGCAAGCGCCGCTCCTGACGGACGAGCAGCGCCTCGATTTCCGCGATCTCCAGCTTCGAAAGCCCGCTGCTCGGCCGCCTTTGCGCATCCGAGGCGATGATGCCGCGCTTTGCCAGAACGTACTTGCGTGCCGCGAGCCCCGCGCCAGGCTGCTGTTCATAGCGGATCAGCGGCAGATAGGCGTCGAAGATGTCGCGGGCGCGGTCATGCTCGCCCGCGTCCGACAGGCGGCATACATCGACCATCATCTCGGGAAAGGCAAAGCCGGTCATGGCACCATCGGCGCCGCGCTGCATCTCTTCG
The DNA here is from genome assembly GCA_007128865.1 of Paracoccaceae bacterium. Classification (GTDB taxonomy): domain Bacteria; phylum Pseudomonadota; class Alphaproteobacteria; order Rhodobacterales; family Rhodobacteraceae; genus Rhodobaculum. The sequence goes on along the minus strand of SKWP01000059.1, from coordinate 23,738 downwards.
GGCAGGAACAGACCGCCGTTGCCGCACAGGATGGATACACGCCGGCGCCCGGCGGCCTCGGCCGCGCGCAGGGCGCTGATCTTGGCAAGGCCGGGCCAGTCCTCGTGCTTGAGCATCACCACCGAGGGGTGGGTTTCGAAGATCTGCCCGAGCGTGGCGACGCTCATGTGCACCCCGGTGGTCAGGGGGTAATCCTGCAGGCACAGCGGCACCTCGGCGCCGATTGCCTCGACGACATTGCCGTAATAGGCGATGATCTGTTCGTTGGTGCGCAGGTTGCCCGGTGCGGCGACCATCACCCCGGCCGCGCCGAGATCCATCGAGGCAAGGCTGAGTTCGCGAATGGCCGCCAGCCCCGGCGCCGAAACGCCGACGATCACCGGCATGCCGGCCGCACGGCGCAGGGTCGCACGAGTGACAGAGAGCGATTCCTCGAGCGTCAGCTTCGGCGCCTCGCCCATCATGCCCAGGATCGTCACCCCGTCGGCGCCCGATTCCCGGTAGAAGTCGATCATCCGGTCGATGCTGGCGCCGTCGATGGCGCCATCGGGGGCAAAGGGCGTGGGCGCAATGACATAGACGCCGCGCGTTCGGGTGTTGATCAGGGTCATGCTGCCCCTCCTTCTGTATCGGGTCGTCCCGCGGTCAGGTCACGAACAGCCTGCGGGGAAAGTTGGTAAGCCGCTCATGGCCATCGGCGGTTATGGTGATGGTTTCGGACATGCCGAAACCGCGCGCCAGGACATAGGTGTGAAAGGTCATGCCGGGCTCGAAAAGCCAGGTGCAGCCGGGCGCGGCCTCGAGCGGTTCGCCACCGTTGGGCTGCAGCAGCAGGCCGACCGAATACATGGTCTTGTTGGTATAGCTGTCGCGCAGCCCCGCCGAAAGCACGCCCTCGCGGTAGATGGCATCGGGCACCGAGGCGGCAACTCCGGGCCGGATTTCGGCCATCGCCGCATCCTGGATGGCGATCAGCTGCTCGACGATGCGGTGATCCGCGTCGCTGGCCTCGGTCACGCGCATCGGGCGCATGAAGCGGGCATGGTAGTGGCGCACGTTCGGCGTGGTTTCCACCTGCACCACATCGCCGCGCTTCAGCACGCGATCACTGTATCCGCCGTGCAGGTGAAACGCACGCTCGCCCGAGGACAGCACGCCGGGGCCGGGCAGGTCGCTGCCGGCGCGGATCATCGCGGCGCAGATTTCCGCCGCCATCTCGCGTTCGGTGGCGCCTTCGGTGGCGCTGGCGATGGCGGCCTGCATGCCTGCCTCGGCGGCCTTGCCGGCGCGGCGCTGATAGGCGATCTCGGCCGGCGACTTGATCAGCCGCATGGTTGCGACAAGGTTGCTGCCATCCTGCCAGCGCATGTCCGGCAGAGCCTGGCGGATGGTTTCGAACCGCGCCGCATTGAGCGGCCAGGCAGCCAGTTCGATCAGCACATCCGGGGCGGCGCCCAGGCTTTGCCTGATTGCCTGCGCGGCCAGCGCCACCTTGTCGTCGCTGTCGGTCCACATCACCCGGCCCGGATAGACGCAGGTGGAATCGAGATAATATTCCTCCACGTCGCGGCAGAACAGCGTCGGCATGCCCTCGGCCGGGATGATCGCGAACTGGAAGCTGCCATAGCCGCGGGTAAAAAAGCCGGTAATCCAGGTCACCGATTCGGGCAGGAAGGCCAGCAGGCCATCCTTTCCGCGCGCCCTGAGCGCCGCCTGCACCCGTGACAGGCGGTTGTCGAATTCCGAACGGTCAAACCAGTGGTTGGTCTCGACCATCATGCGATCTCCCTGATGGGCTGCCGGTCAGCCGCGCAGCAGCAGTTCGGTGAACCTTGTCAGCATGGTCTTGGCGGTTGCGGCCTCGTCGGCGGCGGCCTTGAGCGCGTCGACGTCGGCGCCGTCCTTCTCCATCCGCTCGCGGTTCTGTTCGAACCAGATCGGGGCCTGCACCCGCGTCACCTCGGGGTGGCCCTGAATGCCCCAGACCGGTGCATCGCGGTAGCGCCAGATCTGGTTGGGGCAGATATCGGTGCTGGCAAGGATGGTCATGTCGGGGTGATCGGCGCGGACCTCGTCGTTGTGCCACACGAACATGTCGAAGGCCGGGCCCAGATCGGCGGCCAGCAGGTCATCGGCAGCATGTTCGGAGGTGGTGAGGGTCTTGTAGCCGATCTCGCAGAAGTCGCGGCGAAATACCTGGTCGCGCCCGCACAGCGCCGAGCCGAGGATCTGGCTGCCAAAGCAGATGCCAAGCATCGGGATGCCGCGGTCGGCGGCATCGCGGATCAGATCATGCTCGCGGTTGATGAAGGGAATGTCCTCATAGGCGCCATGCGGGCTGCCGGACAGGAATATCCCGTCATACGGCTCGAGCGAGGCCGGGAATTCGCCGTTGTAGGCCCAGAAGCGGTCGACCCGCAGGCCCCAGGCCTCGAAGCGTTCATCCAGCTTTGCCACCGATTGCAGGCTGCGCCCGTTGCCGAGATAGAGGAGTCTGGGATTTGCCATGATGCACCGTCGCGTGTATGAAGACCATTGGTATACCACCTAAATACTGCCGGCAATCCCCCGAACGGGGTTTTCATCGGCAACCGTTGGGAAGATGGTCAGATCGGGCAAGGCCGCGGTTCTTGCCATCTGCCGGGACGGCAAGGGCGCCACAGCAAGGGACAAACGCATGCGGATCGACCTGAATTCGGACCTTGGCGAGGGCTTCGGCCCATGGACGATGGGCGATGATGCCGCGATGCTTTCGCTGGTAAGTTCGGCCAATGTTGCCTGCGGCTTCCACGCCGGCGACCCGCAGATCATGCGCGCGACCATTGCCATGGCCGCGGCGCGCGGTGTCGCTGTCGGCGCGCATCCGGGCTATCACGACCTGTCCGGCTTTGGCCGCCGCCCGGTGGCGGGCCTGACCCTGCGTGAGATCGAGAACCTCGTCGCCTACCAGATCGGCGCCTTCGCGGCGATCTGTGCGCTCGAAGGTCAGCCGATGCGCCACGTCAAGACCCATGGCGCGCTGGGCAATGCCTGTGCCGTCGATGACGACCTGGCCGATGCCATCGCCCGGGCGATCCGCGCCGCCGCACCCGATGCAGCCTTCATGACCATGCCGGGCGCCGCCACCGACCGCGCCGCCGACCGGGCCGGGTTGCGCCAGATTCGCGAGATTTATGCCGACCGGACCTATGGCGAGGACTTCAACCTCTCGCCCCGGTCGCAGCCGGGCGCGGTGATCCATGATCCGGCCCATGCGCTGACGCGGGCGATGGAGATGGTCGCCGAGGGACGCATCCGGTCGGTCGGCGGCAAGGATTTGCGCGTGCCGATCGATTCGATCTGCGTGCACGGCGATACACCCGCGGCGGTGACAATGACACGGATGCTGCGCGAGGGGCTGGAGGCCGCCGGCTGGCAGGTTGCCCCGCCGCATGCAGGCAACGGCTGATACGGAAACGGCACGACACCCGCCACGGGCCGGCGCTGAACAGCGGTGCCGCTGGCTGGCGGGCCGCCTACCGCGGGGCCACCGGCCGCAGGGCATCGGCGAGGCCCTGTTCCCAGTCGCGCAGCGCCCGCGCGGCGGCCAGGGCCTCGGGCCGGGCGACCATGCGGAAACGGATTTCCCTGCCCGGCCGGGTCTGCGCCAGCCGGGGCAGATCGGCCGATATGACGGTGGCGATCTTCGGGTAGCCGCCCGTGGTCTGGCAATCGCGCATCAGCACCAGCGGGTGCATGTCTCCGGGCACCTGAATGGCACCGGGAACCACGCCGTCGGACACGATGTTGTGCCCGCCGGGATGGATCAGCGCCGGGCCCCGAAGCCGGTAGGCCATGCGGTCGGACTGCGTATCGATGCTGAAGGGTTCGCTGCAAAGCAGGGCGCCGGCCTGCGGTTCGAATTCATCAAACTGCGGACCGGCCAGAATGCGGAACTCTGCGCCACCTTCGGGCGGCATGGCCGGCCCGGGCAGGCACATCGGCGCGGTGCCTCGTGACGGCCCGACAGGCAGGCGTTCACCGGCACGCAGCATCGCCCCCCCGATGCCGGTGCGGGCATGAACCGAACGGCTGCCCATGACCTCGGGCACCGCAATGCCGCCGGATACGGCGAGATAGGCAAACAACCCGCCGCGCGCCCCGCCAACGGCAATCTCCGCCCCCGCGGCCGCACGGGCGGACTGGCATTCCGGAATCGTCTGTCCATCGACCGCCAGCGTCGCGCCGGGTCCAGCCACCGCCACCAGCGCCGGGCCGTCCGCCAGCACGAAACGCCCGCCGGCAAGAACCAGTTCCACAGCCGCGGCATCCGGCGGGTTGCCGACAAGGGTGTTGGCAACGGCCAGCGCGCAACGGTCCATGGCGCCGGCCACCGGAACGCCGAAGCGGCGGTATCCGAACCGGCCGGCATCCTGCACCGTCCCGAAACCGGCGCATTTCCTGACCACCAGCGTTGTCATGCCGACACCTGCGCGACCCGTTCGCCCGCTGCGGCCGCGGCATCAAGTTCGTCCCAGTCCGCCGGTGAAATGGCGGTGAAGGTGATTTCGTCCCCGGGCGCAAAGAGAAAACCGGGTGTCCGTTCGGGCATGAAGGGGCGGACCGGGGTGCGCCCGATCAGATGCCAGCCGCTGGGGCTGGGCAGCGATCCGACCGATGTCTGCGCGCCGCCGATGGCGATGGCCGACGCCGGCACCCGCAGACGGGGGCTTTCGCGCCGGGGCGTTGCAAGGCGCGGGTCCATCCCCCCCAGATAGCTGAAACCGGGCATGAAACCGACCATGTAGACGCGGTAGAGCGAGCCGGAATGCAACCGCACGACCTGGTCAGGGGTCATGTCATGCCGGCGGGCGATGTCTTCGAGATCCTCGCCGAAGGCCCCGCCATAGACCACCGGCACCTGCCAGCGCCGCGCGACCCGGCGCGGCGCGGCAGGCGCGCGGCCGAGGGTTTCGAGCAGCCGGTAGAGCGCGTCGTGATCCACCGTTCCGGGATCGACATGGATCATGAGCGAACGATACCCGGGCACGGTCTCGACCACACCGGGCAGGGCAGCGGCAACAAGGGCCTCGTCCAGCGCCAGGACACGGGCGCTTGTGACCGGGTCGATGACATTGCCGAAGTCCACGATAACGGCCGTATCGCCACAATCGAGGATCCGCGGCGCGGCGCCTGCCGCATCGCCAATGGCCATTACCCGCCCTCCTGCTGCAACCTTTCCAGCACCAGCCCTGCCACCGCCAGCGCCGTGCGGTCCAGCGCCTCCTGCGCCGAACCGCCGATATGGGGGGTCAGGATCAGGTTGGGGCAAGGGGCCAGCAGCGGGTCGTCGGCGGGCGGCGGTTCGGTTGCAAAGACATCGATGCCGGCGCCGCCAAGCCGCCCGCCGCGCAGGGCGGAAACCAGCGCGGCCGAGTCGACCAGTGCGCCGCGGGCGGTGTTGATCAGCAGCGCGCCCGGGGGCATCAGCGCGATGCGCCGGGCATCGATGACCGGCGCCGCAGCGGCAAGCCCGTGCAACGACAGCACATCGGACATCGCACAGAGCCGGTCGGCATCGGCCACCGATCGGATGCCCAGCGCGGCGAGTTCGGCCCCGTCCGCATGAGCGGAACACACAGCAACCCGCATCCCCAGGGCCGCCCCCATACCGGCAAGATGCCGGGCAACCCGCCCCCAGCCCAGCAGGCCCAGCCTGCGCCCGGCGAGTTCGAACACCGGCGCCCCGTCGCGGAAGCCGAAATTGCCGCCGCGCAGTGCGGCATCGGCCGGGCCGAGCGCCTTGGCAAGGGCCAGCATCAGCGCCAGCGCATGTTCGGCCACCGCAACGGCATTGGTGCCGGGCGTGTTGAGCACCGCAATGCCGCGCGCCCGTGCTGCCTGCACATCAACCCGGTCGGTGCCGGTGCCATGAACCCCGATCACGCGCAGATGCGGTGCGGCCGCGATGTGCCGGTGCGAAAAGCCCGCGTTGCGGGTGATCACCGCGCGGGCGGTGGCAAGCGGGCCTGCCATGTCCTCGAGCGCCGGGCCGGGCGCGATGAAGACGGAAAGCCCGGCGGCGCGAAGACGGTCGATGCCGGCGGCCGCAATCGGCTGGACGATGACACAGTCGGTCAAGGCCGGTCAGGCTCCGAAGTCGAGGCACAGGCGCGACAGCACGCGGGCAGCGCAGGCGAAATCTTCCATGTCCATGGCTTCGTCGGGGTTGTGGCTGCCGTTTTCGTTGCGCAGGAACAGCATCGCGGTCGGCACGCCCATCTGCGCAAAGACCGCCGCGTCATGCCCGGCGCCGCTGGGCATGGTGATGGCGGGCACGGCTTCGGCCACGGCGGCCGCGCGCAGCGCGTCGATGGCCGCGGGCGCCATGGCTGCGGGCTGCGATGTCGAGAGCGGACCGAGCCTGAAGCGCACCCGTTCCCGTGCCGACACCGCATCTATGATGGCATCCATTTCCGCCCGCACACTGTCCAGTGTGGCCTGGCTGTCGCTGCGCACGTCGACCGAGAACCGCACCTTCCCCGGCACCTTGCTGAAGGCGGCTTCGGCCGGGTCGGTGCCGATCTGGCCGAAGGTGACGGTCAGATCCTCGCCGCCTGCGCTGCGCCGGTCCCAGAGCCGATCCATCTCGACGATCAGCGCCGCGACGGCCTTCAGCGCGTCCTGCCGTTCGCTGCGCGGTGTGGCGCCCGAATGGGCATAGGCCCCCAGGCATTCGGCGTGGCGATAGCGGAAACTGCCGCGGATTCCGGTGACAATGCCAAGCGGGATGCCCCGCGCCAGAAGCAGCGGCCCCTGTTCGATGTGCGTTTCGACGAACAGGCCGGGGTCCCGGGGGCGAAGGCCGGGCCGCCCCTGGCCGAGCGCCTCCAGATCGCCGCCGGCCGCGGCGATGGCGGCGCGCAGGGTGATGCCGTCGCTGGCGCGTGTGACGCTGTCAAGCTCGTCCGGCGCCAGCCGTCCGAAGGCGGCGCGGCTGCCGATGTAGGAGGCGTTGAACCAGGTACTTTCCTCGGCACGAATGGCCATCACGGTAACGCCGCGGGGCGGAACGACGCCCGCCTTGCGGAAACCCGAGACCACGCTGAGCCCTGCCAGCACCCCTGCGGCGCCGTCGTAATTCCCGCCCAGCGGCACCGAATCGAGATGCGAGCCCAGCCAGACGCCGGGGCCATCGGTGCGGCCGGGAAGGCTGACGTACAGGTTGCAGGCTGCATCGGTGCGGATGTCCAGCCCCAGGCTGCGTGCCTCGCGCCGCACCATGTCATGGGCAATCTGTTCACCCAGGCCATAGGATGCGCGGGTGATGCCCTTGCGGGTTCCGGTGCGGCGCGCCAGTTCGTCGAACAGCCGGCGGGCCAGCGCAATATCGGGTTGCGCGGTTGCCGTTTCCCTGTCGAGCCCGCGCATGGTCATGTGCGGATCAGCCGGTTGATGATGCTGGCGCGCACCGCATCGAGATGGTGCGCCATTGCCCCGGATGCCTTGTCGCCGTCGCGGGCGGCCAGTGCATCGATGATGGCGATATGTTCGCGGCATGTGGCCTCGAACCGCTCGGGCACGCTGCGCAGGTCGAATATCTGTGTCTGGCGGCGCAGGGTCCGGATGATGGACGAAAGCTGCTGGTTGCCCGCGCATTCGGCGATCAGCCCGTGCAGCCCTTCATCGACGGCGCGCACCTCTTCGCGGTCGACCTCGTGGCCGTCGTTGCTGGCCGATGCGATCAGGGCCTCGAACCGCTGCCGCAGGCCGGCAAGCTCGGCCGCGGGGATGCTGGCGGCAGCCATGCGGGAAACCTCGGGTTCGAGCAGCATGCGTATCTGAAGCGCATCGAGGAAATCCTCGACCTTCATCTCCTTGACCTGCATGCCGCGCTTGCCCTGACGCACCAGCAGCCCCTCGGCCTCGAGCATCAGCAGCGCATCGCGAACCGGCGTCCGCGACATCTCCAGCGCCTCGGCAAGCTGGCGTTCATTGATCAGATCGCCCGGCCGCGCCTGCCGTGACTGAATCAGATCCAGGATCCGCTCGTAGGCCTGCAGCGCGAGCCGCTTGTCGGGTGTCGTCAGCATGACGGCCGGCTCCCGCCCTTTGACCCGGTGACTGTCGCGGGCACATGGAACAATCGGTCTGAGGCAAATGCCATACTGGTACGGATTGGCAAGGTCTGACTCCGGCAAGGTCAAGGTATTCTTGTGGTTGACTGCTGGTATACCACAGACTAGGATCAAAGCAATCGCACGTTCCGCAGGATTTGCGGGCAGGCGCTGCGGGTCAGGACAAGGGGGCGTCTGTGGCAATCGAACCGGGTTCCGTGCTGCCGTTTTCCCGTGAGGAACATCTGTCGCGCCAGGATCGGCTGCGTGCCCGGCTGCGCGAACAGGGCTTCGATGCCATGCTGGTGTTCGCGCAGGAAAGCCTGTTCTGGCTGACCGGTTACGACACCGGCGGATACGTGTACTTCCAGTGCGCTGTGGTGACCGCGGATGCCGATCCGATCGTGCTGCTGACCCGGCGGCCGGACCTGTATCAGGCGCGGCAGACCTCGACGATCGAGGACATCCGCATCTGGTGGGATGCCGAGGATGCCAACCCGGCCCGTGACCTGAAGGCGATCCTCGACGAGCTCGGGCTTGGCGGCAAGCGGATTGCGGTCGAGCTCAACACCCACGGGCTGACCGGCTGGAACCTGTGGCGGCTGCAGAAGACCCTTGGCGACTGGTGCACGCTCGATGACGACAACCACCTGATCCGCAAGCTGCGACTGATCAAGTCGCCGGCCGAGCTGGTCTATGTGCGCAAGGCCGCCGAAATCCTCGACCGGTCGCTGGAAGACATCATTGCCGCCGCCCGCCCGGGCATCACCGACGCGCATCTGAAGGCCGTCTATCTGGCCTCCACGCTGGAACGCGGCGCCGACATGCCGCCCAACGCGCCGCTGTTCAACTCCGGCTTCAAGGCCGTGTACGGCCGCGGCGTTTCCGGTCCCCGCACCATCGAGCCGCAAGACCAGATCCTTGTCGAATACCCGGTCGCCTACCGGCGCTACAACGTCAAGACGGAATGGATGATCCTGTTCGGCAAGGTGGCTGACGCGCAGCGCAAGATGTATGACGTCTCGCGCCGGACGCTGGAACGCATGACCGAAATCGCCCGCCCCGGCACCACGCTGGGCGAGATCTTCGATGTCCATGCGCAGGGTCTCGACGAGGGCGGCTACAAGGCGCACCGCTACGGCGCCACCGGCTATTCGGTGGGGTGCACCTTTGCCCCGACCAGCATGGATGTGCCGCCGATGATCTATTCGGGCAATCCGACGCGGTGCGAGCCGGGGATGACGCTGTTCTATCACGTGATGATGGGTGATGCGGATACCGGCTATGCGATGGGCGTGGGCCATACCCTGCTTGTCACCGATGGCGCGCCCGAGGTTCTGACCGCACTTCCCGACGACCTGACGATAATAACATAGCGGGCGCCGGGGTCTGACAACACAGCTTCCCCGTCGCCGGACGGGATTCAACAGGAGGTACCGGAATATGACTGAATTCACCGTCTATCGTCGCGGCTTCATGGTCGGGCTCGCGGCCACGGCCGGCATTCTGCCGGGGGTGAGCCTTGCCCAGGCAGGCGACCCGGTTCGCGGGGGAACGCTGCGCATCAGCCATTCCACCCGGATTGCAACGCTGAACGTGCTGACGCTGTCCGGGCCGGCGGAATACCCGGTGATCGACATGGTCTATTCGGGACTGACCCGGATCGGCCCCGACAACACCCCGCTGCCCGACCTGGCCGAATCCTGGGAAGCGTCCGAGGATGCCACGAGCTTTACCTTCAACCTGCGTCCGGGTGTGACCTTCCATGATGGCAGCCCGCTGACGGCGGCCGATGTGGTGGCCACCTTCGAGGCAATCCTCGACCCCGACATCCCTTCGGCCGCGCGGGCGGTGCTGACCATGGTCGAACGCATCGAGGCGGTGGACGACCTGACGGTTCGGTTCCACCTCAGCACGCCGTTCGCGGACCTGCCGTTCTCGACGGCCCATGCCAACGCCCGCATCCTGTCCAAAGCGGTGGTCGAGGGCGACCTGAGCCAGATCGAAACCACCGCCAACGGTACCGGGCCGTTCAAGCTGGAAACCTATGACAGCGCCCGCATCGTGCGGCTGGTGCGCAACGAGAACTACTTCATCGAGGGCAAGCCGTATCTCGATGCGGTCGAGATGCACCTGTTCCCCGACCTTGCCGCCGAAACCGTGAACTTCCTGTCCGGCGACGTGGACGTGATGCTGAATGTCCAGCAGGCCGATTACGACCGCATCGCCAGCGCGCCGGGCGTGAACGCGCTGCGGGTGCCGTCGGGGCGTTACATCAATGTGGTGATGCGCCAGGATCAGCCGCCCTTTGACGACGTGCGGGTGCGCCGGGCGCTTGCGATGGCGGTCGACCGGCAGCTTCTGGTGGACATCGTGCTCGAAGGGCTGGGCCGGGTCGGCAACGACAACATCCTGTCGCCGGAGTTCCAGTTCTACATCGACAGCCCCGAAATCCCCTATGATCCGGCCGCGGCGCGGGCACTGCTGGCCGAAGCCGGCTATCCGGACGGGATCGACATCACGCTGGTGGCCTCCAACCGGCCGGCGATCCGCGGCCAGGTCGCCATCGCCATCCGCCAGATGGCCGAACCGGCAGGCTTCCGCATCAACGTCGAATCGATGCCCCATGACACCTATCTGGCGAATGTCTGGATGCAGGGCAATTTCTACATGGGTTACTGGGGGATGCAGCCGACCGAGGATGCAACCTTCCGGCTGCTGCTGACGTCGGACGCCTCGTTCCAGGACACCGCATGGTTCAACGCCGAGTTCGATGCGCTGGTCGAGCTTGGTCAGGCAACGGTCGATCCGGCCGAACGTGCGCGCATCTATGCCGAGGCCCAGGAGCTGATCCTGCGCGATGTGCCCTACATCGTGCCGTTCTTCGAGGATGTGCTGACGGCCAGCCGCAGCCATGTCGAAGGCTGGACGGTGCAACCGATCTCGCGCGTCTTCTTCATCGAGGACGTATGGCTGAACCGGAGCTGACCCGGTGACGCTCAGCTATCTGATCCGCCGCCTCGGCGCGGTCCTGCTGGTTCTCGTCATCGTGACCTTTGCGGTCTTTGCGGTGACGATGATCCTGCCGGGCAATGCCGCGGTCATGATACTGGGCGAATACGGAAGTCCCGACCAGGTTGCCGCACTTGAACGGCAGCTTGGTCTGGACCGGCCCTGGTACACCCAGTACTTCGCCTGGGTCGCAGGCATGCTGCAGGGAGATCTCGGAACCTCCCTGCGGCTTGGCATGCCGGTTTCCAAGGTTGTTGGCGATGCACTTTGGAATTCCGCCGTTCTGGCGGTGACCGCGCTTGTCGGCGTCACCATCATCGCGATTCCGCTGGGTATCCTTGCGGCCGTCCGGCGCGGCACGGCCTCTGATCTGGGGATCGGGGTTCTGGCCTATGTCGGCACCGCGATGCCGGAATTCGTGACGGCCACGGTGCTTCTGGTGCTGCTGGCGGGGCCGGCAACCGGGCTGTTCCCGGCCGGCGGGTATGTCGCGCCCTGGGAAAGCATGTCGGGCTACTGGGCGCATGTGGCCTTGCCGGCGATCACGCTCGGTCTGGTGATGACCGCGCATATCTCGCGGCAGGTCCGCAGCGAGATGTCGGACGTGCTGTCAAGCGACTATATCCGCGCCGCGCGGCTTAAAGGGCTGCACGAACGCCGCGTCATCCGCCGCCATGCGCTGCCGAATTCGATGGCGCCGGCAGTGGCGGTGATCTCGCTCGACGTCGGCTATCTGCTGGGCGGAATCATCGTGGTCGAGGAAATCTTTGCCTGGCCGGGGCTGGGGCGGACGCTGATCTATGCGCTCGAAAACCGCGACCTGCCGGTGATCCAGGCCGTCACGCTGGTGCTGGCCATGGTCTATGCGCTGACCAATCTGATTTCGGATATCGTCATCGCCCTGCTTGATCCGCGGGTGCGCTATGACTAGCCCGTTCCGCAGCTATCCGGGGATGGTCGGTGGCCTGCTGCTGCTGATCGTCGGCGTTGCGGCGCTCTTCGGCCCGTGGCTCGCGCCTTACGACCCGCAGCAGTTCCACCCGCAGGTTCGCCTTCAGGGGCCTTCGGCAGCCCATTGGCTGGGCACCGACCAGTTCGGCCGCGACATCCTTTCGCGCCTGCTGCACGGCGCGCCGTCCACGGTGTTCTTCGGGATCGGCGCGACCCTGCTGGGGGTCGCCGCAGGAACCATCATCGGGGTGATCGCAGGGGTCGCCGGCCGTTGGGTCGACAGCGTGATCATGCGGATCATCGACGGGTTCCTTGCGGTGCCGGACCTGCTGTTCACGCTGCTGATCGTGACCATTCTGGGCGGCGGCATGGGGCATGCGATGCTGGCGGTCGCCGTGGCCTTCACGCCGGGCATGGCGCGGATCGCGCGCAGCGCGGTGCTGTCGATCCGAACGCGCGAATATGTGCTTGCCGCGGTCGCACGCGGCGAATCCTCGGTCTACATCGTCGGCCGGGAAGTCATGCCCAACGCCATGGGGCCGATCATCGTCGAGGCGACCATTCGGGTTTCCTTTGCGATCATGATCGGCGCGACGCTCGGCTTTCTCGGGCTTGGCGCCCAGCCGCCCAGCACCGAATGGGGCCTGATGGTGGCCGAGGCGCGCCAGTTCATGTTCCGCAACCCATGGATGGTGGTGGTTCCCGGTATCGCGATCGCGCTGGCAGCCATGGGCTTCAACCTTTTCGGCGATGCCCTGCGCGACAGCCTCGATGTGCGCAGGAGCCACTGAAGCCATGTCGGAAACCAACAACCAGACCGCAGCCGGATCGGCAGGCACGACCCCGCCGATCCTGGAAGTCCGCGACTATTCGCTGACCTATGGCGGCCCCGAACAGGGCGTGAAGGTTCTCGACGATATCAACCTGACGATCCGGCGCGGCGAGACGCTGGGCCTGGTGGGCGAGTCCGGTTCGGGCAAGTCGTCGCTTGCCTGGGCGATCATGCGCTATCTGCCGGCGCTGGCGACCGAAAGCGACGGTGCGATCCTGCTTTCGGGCGAAAACCTGCGCAGCAAGTCGCAATACCAGATGCTGGATATCCGTGGCCGCCGCATCGCCATGGTGTTTCAGGATCCGAGCATGTCGCTCAACCCCACCCTGCGGCTGGGCGAACAGCTTTCGGAGGTGCTGATCCGCCATCGGGGGCTGAGCCTTCAGCAGGCGTGGAAGGAAGGCGAGGCAGCGCTGGCGCGGACCGGCATCACCCGCCCGGCCGAAATGATGAAACGCTACCCGCACGAGGCCTCGGGTGGCGAAAAGCAGCGGGTGGTCATTGCAACCGCCCTGGCTTGCAGCCCGGAACTGATCATCTTTGACGAGCCGACAACGGCGCTCGACGTCATCACCGCCCGCCAGATCCTGCAACTGTTCGAAACCCTGCGCGAAGAAACCGATGTTTCGGCGCTGTATATCTCGCACGATCTGGGGCTGGTGTCGCGGATCGCGCCCAGGGTGGCGGTGATCCATCGCGGGGTTATCGTCGAACAGGGCCAATGCGCCGAGGTCTTCCGCGACCCGCGCGAGGCCTACACCCGGCGCCTGCTGGCTGCGCTGCCAAGGCCGGATCGGTGGCTTGGTGTCGATCAACCGGCCACCGGCGCGGCGCCGCTGCTTGAAACGCAGGCCCTGAACGTGCGCTACGGCGGGCCCAGCTTGCTCGACCGGATCACCGGCTCGGCCAAACAGGCGGTCGACGGGGCCATCGACGTGGCGCTGGGGGTCAGGCCGGGCGAGCTGCTGGGCGTGGTGGGCGAATCCGGTTCGGGCAAGTCCACCGTGGCCAAGGTGCTTTCCGGATTGCAGGATTTCAGGGGGACGGTGCGCTTTGACGGCCGCGGCTTTGTGCGGCGCAGGGACTTCGACCGCCGCTACCGGCGCGCGGTGCAGGTGATCTTCCAGCATCCCGACAGCTCGCTCAACCCGCGCCAGACCATCGGGCAGATCCTGTCTCGGCCGCTCAAGCTCTACGGGCTTGTCCCGGCCGCGCAGCGCCCGGCCAAGGTTGCGGAATTGCTGGAAAAGGTGCTGCTGCCGGCCGATTATGCGCGGCGCTATCCGCACCAGCTGTCCGGGGGCGAAAAGCAGCGCGTTGCGATTGCGCGGGCCTTTGCCGCACAGCCGCGGCTGGTGATCTGCGACGAGATCACCTCGTCGCTGGATGTATCGGTCCAGGCATCGATTGCCCGACTGATGGTAGGCCTGCAGGCCGAAACCGGCACGGCCTGCATCTTCATCACCCATGACCTGAACCTCGTGCGCCAGCTGGCCCATCGCATCGCGGTGATGCAGCATGGCCGGCTTGTCGATCTTTTCGACACGCCGGATGCCGAGGCGCCCGAACGTCACCCCTACACCCGCGCGCTGCTGGAGGCCGTGACCCCGCCGCCGGTGGTCGCTGAAGCCCCTGTCGACGACCTCGAAGGAACCGGACCATGACCAGCGCAATCGAGCTTGCACGCAGCATCGACGAGGCGGCCTGCCTCGACATCGTCGCCGAGATGGTTCGCCACAAGAGCTATTCGGAAACCCCCGGCGAACGGCAGCTGGCCGAGCGGATGGTCGAGATCATGCAGGGCATGGGGCTGGAAGCCTGGTTGCAACCGGTCGAGGGGGGCGACAGGCTCAACGCCATCGGCATCTGGCGCGGCACCGGCGGCGGCAAGAGCCTGCTGTTCAACGGCCATCTCGATACCAACCCGGTTTCCGAAGGCTGGACGGTCGATCCCTGGGGCGGGCTGGTGGACGCCGATTTCATCTACGGCATCGGCGTTTCCAACATGAAGGCCGGCGACGCCGCATCGCTGTGCGCGGTCAAGACGCTGATCGATGCCGGGCGCAGGCTCAAGGGCGATGTGATCCTGACCTATGTGGTGGGCGAGCTTCAGGGCGGCGTGGGGACTCTGGAAGTGATCCGCAGCGGCATCCGGGCGGATTACTTCATCAATTCCGAACCGACCGACCTGCAGGCGCTGACCATGCATGCGGCGGCCTTTACCTTCATCATCGAACTTGAAGGGATCACCCGCCACCTGTCCAAGCGCGAGGAAGCGGTCGATGCGATCATGGCCGCCTGCGAGCTGATCCCCGAACTGAACGCGATGACCTTTTCGGATGCCCCGACCGAGGAACACCGCTCGATCAACCGCGTGCATGTGGGGGTGATGCATGGCGCGCTTGGCCGCGACCTGCACGAGTGGCGCCCCCCGCAGGTGGCCGATTTCGTGCGGCTCAAGGGCTCTGGCCGCTATGGCCCCGGCCAGACCGAGCAGAACGCCCTTGCCGATCTGCGCCGGGTGCTCGACGGGTTCGAGGCACGCTGGCCGGGCCTCAGGGCGCGGGTTATCCCCGAGCATCTCGAAGGCCGGCCCCTGATGCCGGCATTCGAGGTTGCAAAGGATTCGCCGGTGGTCAGGGCCGTAAACGACGCCTATCAGGCCGTGCGCGGCACGCCCCAGCCCACCGGCGCCATAACCCCGCCGGGCTATTATGGCACCGACGCCGGCAATCTCTGGGTGCTGGGCGGGATGGAAGGCATCGTCTGCGGTCCGGGCGGGCGCTACAACACCATGCCCGACGAACGTGTGGATGTGCCCGACTATCTGGACATGATCCGCATCTATCTGCTGGCGATGGCCGATATCTGCGAACTGGAACCCTGACCCGATGGCCGAATTCACCACCAGCACCCGCGACGGACGCCCTGTCACGGTCCATTTCGAGACGGCCGAATACGCCCGCCGCCTGCAGGCCACGCGGGCCGAACTGCGCCGGCGCGGACTGTCGGCGCTGATCGTCTTTGCCCAGGAAAGCCACTATTACCTGACCGGATACGACACCGCCGGCTATGTCTTTTTCCAGGCTGGCATCATCACCGCCGACGATGGCCCTACCGTCCTGCTGACCCGCCGGCCCGACCTGCGCCAGGCCGAGGTCGCCTCGCTCTACGACCGCATCGAGATCTGGCTGAACCGCGAGGATGCCAACCCGGCCGAGGATCTGCGCGCGCTGATGGCCGAACTTGGCCTCGGGGGCGAACGGGTCGGGGTTGAATTCGCCACCTACGGGCTGACCGGCGCCAATGGCCGGATGGTCGAGGCGGCCATGGCGGGGTTCTGCGAGGTCGAGGACGCCTCCGACATCGTGCGCCGCCAGCGGCTGGTCAAGTCGCCGGCCGAACTGGATTACGTGCGCCGCGCCGGGCAGCTTGCCGACGCCGCGGTGCGCGCCGGGCTGGAAGCCATGCGCCCCGGCGGGCTGGAAGGCGAGATCACCGCCGCGGCGCTGTCCGCGATGCTGGGCGGCGGCGGCGACATGCCGTCGGGCGGGCCGCTGGTGAATACCGGGCCGCGGGCGCTGTTCGGTCGCGGCATCGGCGGGCCACGCCGGATCGAGGCGCAGGATCAGTTGCTGATCGAGCTTGCCGGTTCCTTCTGCCGCTATCACGTCTGCGTGGAACACACCGCCATCGTCGGCCCGGCCGACCCGCGCCAGGTGGCGATGATGGAGGTCGCCGCCGAGGCGCTGGACCGCATCAAGCAGGCCGCGCGCCCGGGCGAAAGGCTTGGCACGCTCGACGATATCCACCGCGCGGTGCTGGACGGCGCCGGCTTTGCCGAACAGCGCTATGCCGCCTGCGGCTATGCGCTTGGCTGCACCTTCAAGCCGACGTGGATGGATGTGCCGCCGATGATCTATTCCGGCAACCCGCTGGTGCTGGAGCCGGGCATGGTGTTTTTCGTTCACATCATGATCCCCGACACCCGCACCGGGCTCTGCGCCGGGGTAGGCCAGACCTTTGCCATCCGCGAAACCGGAGCGCCCGAGGTGTTCAGCGACATTCCCGTGGTGCTGCACCGCTGCTGAGCGCCCTGCAAGGGTGGCAGGCGGATAGACTGGCCGCCCACTGCCGGCGGGGGTGGGGGCTTCAGAAGGCCGCTGGAAAAGGAAACCGGGCAGTTCCCGGCGAGGAAACTGTTCCTGTTCCGCCGTCGGAACCGAGGCGATAAGGGACGCGCCCGAACGGCCCGGGCTGGTCGCCCGGGCGGAACCTGTGGCAGGTGTGGTGCAGAACAGTTTCCCGGGCTCGATTGTGAAGCCGGGTTGGCGGGAGGCGTTATCAGCAGCGCGGTAGGGTCTCCCTCCGACCGGGCGGACAGCACTGCGGGCCGGTGCACCGCGATTGCCTCTTGCCGTGCGGGGCCACAGGCCGATATCGAATGCGGTATCGGTCCGGGGCGCGGGCAGGAGAGACGGCAATGAACTGGTCCGAAACCGTGATCGCCTATTGCGAACGCAGCGATGCCGCCTACTGGTCCGAGCCTGTCAACGCGGTCACCAACGCGAGCTTCCTGATTGCTGCGGGGGTGATGGCGCTGCGGCTGCGCGGCTCGGGGCTGATGCTGGCCTGGGCGATGGTGGTGGTGCTGGCCGCGATCGGGATCGGTTCGTTCCTGTGGCATACCCACGCCACCCGCTGGGCGGGTCTGGCCGATGTTCTGCCGATCCTGATCTTCATCCTGCTCTATGTCTATGCCGCGACGCGCGACTATGTCGGCCTGCCATGGTGGGGCGCCGGCGCGGCGGTGGTGCTGTTTCTTCCCTATGCGGCGGCGTTTTCCTGGGCGGTGGCGCAGGTGGTCCCGCAGGCCGGCGCGAACGCCGCCTATGCCAGCGTCGCGGCGCTGATCGTGCTTTACGGGGTCTTGCTGCGGGGGCGGCACCCGGCCACGGCGCGCGGGCTTTTCATCGGCGCGGGCATCCTTGCGCTGTCGCTGACCTTCCGGATGCTCGACAAGCCGCTGTGTGACGTGATCCCGATCGGCACGCATTTCATGTGGCATGTGCTAAACGGCATCATGCTGGGCTGGATGATCGAGGTCTACCGCCGGCACCGGCTAGGCGCGGCAGACGTCAATGAACCAGTTACAGACCTGTTTCATTCGTCTCTGATGGCATCGCTCGCGTCCACTCATGATGGAGACACGGAGACACCAGCCTCCAGGATCTGGAAAATGCGTCAATCATTGGCCGATCTTATGGTGCGGAAGACTGACCGGTCGGATATTGAATCCGCGCTTTACGAGTACCTGGGGGCGCTTCGGTCGCAAGTTGCGCCATCCCGAGAGGACACTGCCCTCATTGACCATGAACTTGCGGGAGTCGAACTCGCGCTGTTTCGGCTTTCTGGAAAGCGAAGCCATTGGCAGGCAGCTTGGCATCACGCAAACGCATCAGTGGAATACTTTCGACGACTGTCGGACACGTCACTGTTGGTTGAAGCAGAAAACCGTCTAGCGCGGGTCATGCAATCGAAGCCTAGCTAGAGCACACGTTTGCGGGCCTCGCGCCATCCCACTAAACCGCGCGCGGGCTGCTGATCGGGGCAGGGATCCTGGCCCTCTCGCTGGGCTTCCGGATGCTCGACCGGCCTGTCTGCGACCTGATCCCCGTGGGGACGCATTTCGTCTGGCACATCCTTAGCGGAATCATGCTGGGCTGGATGATCGAGGTCTATCGCCGGCACCGGCTGGCGGGCTGATCCTGCCCGGCAGGTATGCGGCAGGCGCGCGCAAAGGCGAAAGGCGCGTTTTTCTGCCCGCAGACCGAACCATCGCGCGAATTCACCGCAGCTGACAGGCAAAGGGCCGAAAACGGCCCGGGGAGGGACCATGCAACGCAGGACCGGCTTTTTCAGTCTGAGGTTCGAGGATAGCATCTTCATCGATGCCCCGCCCGAGCGTGGCTTCGCCTTCTTCGAGGCGATGGACGAAAACTATTTGCGTTGGCACCCCGATCATCTGGGATTCGAGTGGCGCAAGGGGCGCGGCATCAGGCCCGGCACCGTTTTCTGGTTTCGCGAGCGTATCGGCGGCAAGGTGATGGAAAAGGAGGTGCGCATCGACGAGGTGACGCCCGACCGCTTCTGTGCCTTCGCGCCCACCAGCCGGCTGATGCGGGCCTTCCTGCCGCGCATGAGCTTTGCCTTCCGGGCTGAGGGGGGCGGCTTTCATTTCGAGGCCGTGGTGCATCTGCGCGGCGTCGGCCCGATGGGCCAGCGCCTGAACCGGCGCGATTTCGCTGCTGTCGAGCAGCACATGGCCGAGGAAGGGCGGAACCTGAAGGCCATTCTCGAAGCGGGGGCGGCCGGAGCCGGGAACTGAACGCCAAGGGCAGCGCCATGCACCCCGCTGCCGCCCCCCTGGCCCGGAATCAAGGCGCGCAGCGCCGACCGTCCGCCATGGGGCTCCGGGCTGTCGGTCATCCGGCGTCAGCAGGCAGCCGCCCGGCACGAACAGGATCGCCCGGCCGCGCACCGGCGATGCAATTTCCTGGGGAAAGCCGCAGTACCGCCAAAGGATCAACACTTTCCTGTATAGTCTCATCCTGCGGTTGAGGAATGATGCGTATGGGGCGAGTGATGCTGCGTTGGTTATGGCGGCGAGACGACGGCGCGGTGACGGTGGACTGGATGGTGCTGACCGCCGCACTTGTCGGCCTCGGGATCGGTGCGGCGGTTCTGGTTGCCGGGGGAACGGCAGAATTCGCCGGCAAGCTGCGCGATGCGCTCTCGAATGCCACGGTCGCACTGGGGTTCGGTCCGGGCGCGGAAGGGCCGGAATGGAACCCCGACCCCGATTTCGTGATGTCCGAGCGGCGCCTGCCCATGAACCCCGATCATCCGACGCTCTGGGCCAACCCGTTTCACGCGCATGCGCTTCCGGATGGCTTTCCCGACCTGGGCGGCCAGGAATTCACCATCACCGGCGACGGCAACCCGCGGCTGCTGGTGGCCGGTGCCGACCCGCGGGTGATTTCCGGGCCCGACAACCCGCAGTTCAACGAGGCGAATTATGCCGCCAGCGGAACCGCCTTCGGGTCGGGCGGCTTTCATCGCATCCTGATCGACACGCCGCCGCCAAACACCACCCATCGCGTGCAGATAACCGCCGGCGGGCAGACCATCGAATACAGCCTTGCCAACCGGCCCTATTGACGCGTCACAGCTTTGCCGCGCTTGCGCCGCCAGCGCCATGCCGCTAAACCGCCCGCGCGACAACACGGGTGGCAGCATGTCCCAGATCGACACCGAAACCGCGCGGCGGGTCGCGCATCTGGCGCGGATCCGCGTCGAGGAGGCGGCGCTGCCGGCGCTGGCGCAGGAGCTCAGCAACATCCTGACCTTCATGGAGCAGCTCAATGAGGTCGATGTCGAGGGGGTGGAGCCGATGACCTCGGTCACGCCGATGCGGCTGAAGCGGCGCGACGATGCGGTGACCGACGGCAGCATTCAGACCAAGGTGCTGGCCAACGCCCCCGACGCCCGCGAGGGCTTCTTTGCCGTGCCGAAGGTGGTGGAATGACCGATCTCAACGCCCTGAGCATCGCCGAGGCCCGCGACGGGCTGCGTGCCGGCCGCTTTACCGCGCAGGAACTGACCGAGGCCTGCCTTGCCGCCATCGACGGCGCCGGGCGGCTGAACGCCTTTGTGCACCAGACCCCCGAAATCGCCCGCCAACGGGCGGCAGATGCCGACGCACGGCTGCGTGCCGGCGATGCGCCGGCGATGTGCGGCATCCCGGTCGGCATCAAGGATCTGTTCTGCACCGAAGGCGTGCCGAGCCAGGCGGCAAGCTTTATCCTCAACGGTTTCCTGCCGCCCTATGAATCGACGGTCGGCGCGCGGCTGCGCGATGCCGGCGCGGTGATGCTGGGCAAGCTGAACATGGACGAATTCGCCATGGGCTCGTCCAACGAAACCTCGGTCTACGGCCCTGCGGTGAACCCCTGGAAGGTGGACGGCCGCGATCTGACCCCCGGCGGGTCTTCGGGCGGCTCGGCAGCGGCGGTGGCGGCTGACCTGTGCCTTGGCGCCACCGGCACCGACACCGGCGGTTCGATCCGCCAGCCCGCGGCCTTTACCGGGACGGTGGGGATCAAGCCGACCTACGGGCGCTGTTCGCGCTGGGGGATCGTGGCTTTTGCCTCGTCGCTCGATCAGGCCGGGCCGATGACCCGCACGGTGCGCGACGCGGCAATCATGCTGGGCGCGATGTGCGGGCATGACCCGAAGGATTCGACCTCTGCCGATCTGCCGGTGCCCGATTTCGAGGCGGCGCTGACCGGCGATGTCCGCGGCCGCCGCATCGGCATTCCGCGCGAATACCGGATGGACGGCATGCCGGCCGAGATTGCCGCGCTGTGGGACCGCGGCGCCGAGATGCTGCGCGACGCCGGCGCCGAGATCGTGGATATCAGCCTGCCGCACACGAAATACGCGCTGCCCGCCTATTACGTCATCGCGCCGGCCGAGGCATCTTCCAACCTCGCCCGCTATGACGGGGTGCGCTATGGCCACCGCGCGAAGCTGACGCAGGGCGAGGGCATCGTCGAGATGTACGAAAAGACCCGCGCCGAAGGCTTCGGGCCCGAGGTGCAGCGCCGCGTGATGATCGGAACCTATGTGCTGTCTGCGGGGTTCTATGACGCCTATTACAACCGCGCCCGCAAGGTGCGCACGCTGATCAAGCGCGACTTCGACATGGCCTTCGATGACGGCATCGATGCCATCCTCACCCCTGCCACCCCGTCGGCGGCCTTTGCGCTGGGCGAAAAGGCGGGTGGCGACCCTGTCGAGATGTACCTGAACGACATCTTCACGGTGCCGGTGAACATGGCCGGCTTGCCGGCGGTGGCGCTGCCGAGCGGGCTTGACGGGCGCGGCCGGCCGCTGGGCCTGCAACTGATCGGCCGGCCCTGGGAAGAGGGCGATCTGCTCAATATCGCCTGGCGGCTGGAAACGGCCGCGGGATTTGTTTCAAAGCCGCAGAAATGGTGGTAAGCTCGCGCCGGTAACGTGAGCGGACATCACGGGCAAGAGGCAGATCGATGCGGTTTCTTTACGCGGCGGGGGCAGCGGTTGCGCTGGCGGCCTGCCAGCCGGCGATTCCCGACAGCGCGGCGCGCGTGGGCAGCGGCGTCGGCTTCGGCGACTATCAGAGCTATCTGCGCGAACAGGAGCGGCAGGCCGCAGCGGCCCGCGTGGCCGTCGTGCCGGCACCGCAGGTGGTATCGGTCGTGCCGCCCGCCGAAGCCGCGCCGATATCGGCCATTCCGATTGCCACGATGATGGCCGCCCCGGCAGAGCCGCCGTCGCCGGCCGGCGCGACCAGCCAGGCTGCCCTTGCCGAGCCGCAGCCGACAGTCCAGGCACAGGGTTCGGGGGTCAGCGAACAGGATTTCCAGACCATTTTCGCCCGGCAGCAGGCTGCGGGCACAGCGGCGGCCGCTGCATCCGCCCAGCCATCGCAGCTTGAACCCGTGGCGGCGCAGCCCCTGCCCGAACGCCCCGCGGACCTGCCCAACATTGTCGCCTATGCGCTGTCGACCCAGAACCGGGTGGGAGAGGCGATCTATCGCCGCTCGGCGGTGAACCTGCAGAACCACAGCCGCAATTGCGGCCAGTTCGTGAGCGACGATCTGGCGCAGGAGGAATTCCTGCGTCGCGGCGGGCCGCAGCGTGACCCGCTCAACCTCGACCCTGACGGTGACGGCTTTGCCTGCTGGTGGGATCCGGAGCCGTTTCGCAGGGCCGTTCAGGCCGGCAACTGAAACGGGGCTCCGTTCGGTCAGTCCGGTCGGTCAACGGGCCTTCCCCGCCCGCGCTTCCCGAACGGATCCGGTATCAGACCCCCGCCAGCCCGTCGCGGAAACGCAGCAGGTTCTGCCGGTAGCGCCGCGCGGATTGGCGCAATCCTTCGATGGCTTCGGCATCAAGGCTGCGCACCACCCGCGCCGGCGATCCCACGACAAGGCTGCCGTCGGGAATTGCCTTGCCCTCGGTCACCAGCGCCCCGGCCCCGATCAGGCAGCCGCGCCCGATGACCGCCCGGTTCAGCACCGTGGCCCCCATGCCGACCAGGCTGCCGTCACCGATCGTGCAGCCGTGCAGGATGGCCTTGTGCCCGATGGTGCAGTCCCGCCCGACGGTCAGCGGGCAGCCCGGGTCGGTGTGCAGCACGCAACCTTCCTGGATGTTCGAGCCGTCGCCGATCATGATCGGCTCGTTGTCGCCGCGCAGCGTGGCACCGAACCAGACCGACACCATGTCGCCCAGCACCACGCGGCCGATCACATTGGCATCCGGCGCCACCCAGACATTGCCCGTTTCAGGCAGTTGCGGCGCGATACCGTCCAGGGTGTAGAGGGTCATTGCAGCTCCTCGAACTCGGCATTCATCCGCCGGACATGGGCGACAAGCCCCGGCTGGCGTTCGCGGCGCAGGCGCTCGGCGGCAAGGATGGTGCGCAACTCGGCCTCGCAGCGGTCCAGATCGTCATTGACCAGCACATAATCGTATTCGGCCCAGTGGCTGATCTCGTCGCGTGCGCGCGCCATGCGGCCGGCGATGACCTCGGCACTGTCCTGGGCGCGGCCGACCAGCCGCTGGCGCAGCGCGGCAATCGAGGGCGGCAGGATGAAGACCGACACCGCGTCGGCCTTCAGCACCGAATTGGCGATCTGCTGGCCGCCCTGCCAGTCGATATCGAAAAGCGTGTCGCGCCCCGCCGCAATGGCGTCTTCCACAGGGGCACGGGGCGAGCCATAGAGATTTCCGAACAC
>SKWP01000012.1 GCA_007128865.1 Paracoccaceae bacterium | reverse complement strand
TCGGTCGCGGCGCTTGCTGCGTCATAGCGAACCCGGTCAGGGGCTTTCAGGCGGACATAGGCGCGGCCGATCATGTGGGCGGCAATCGGCGCAGTCAGCAGCAGAAACAGCATCGCCGCCACCGCCTTGGCCGTGACGGTCGCATCGCGGAAATACAGGGCCGCCCCGATCAGCACCAGCGTACTGGCCAGCGTCGCGGCCTTGGTCGAGGCATGCATCCGCGTCAGCACATCGGGCAGACGGATCAGGCCCAGCGCGGCGATAAGGGCAAAGCCCGCACCGACGACAAGCAACAGGCCGGCGACGATCTCAATCATGAATCCGCTCCCGGTCGGCGCTGCCGTTTGGTGTTTCCATCACCCGGCGTTCGGCATAGCGGGCCAGCGCCACGGTCGCCAGAAAGCCGATCAGCGCCAGTACCAGCACCACATCGAGGAAGGTCGGGTCATCGACGATGATCGCATAAAGCGCGCTGAAAGCGACGATCAGGACCGCCATCATGTCCAGCGCGACAACCCGATCGGCAAGCGAAGGGCCCTTGGCAAGCCGCACGAAGCCCAGCGCGATCGCCAGAAGGACACCGCCAAGTGCCAGATTGGCGCACAGCGAAAAGAATTCTGCCGGGGTCATTCGAACGCCTCCTTCACCATCCGTTCCATCCCGGATTTCAGGCTGTCCACGACCGCGTCGGGATCGTCGGCGAACATGGCGTGGATCAGCGCGCAGGAACGATCGGGCTTCACGTCGAGGCTGAGCGTACCGGGGGTCAGCGAGATGAGGTTGGTTACCAGCAGGATCTGGAAGTCGGACTTCACGTCGAGCGGCATCTCGACGATCTTGGGCTGCATGCGCGGCCGGATCGCCAGCACATCGCGCGCGACCTGGACCGAGGACACCACCAGTTCCCAGTAGAAGAACAAGAACAGCCGTATGGCACGGAAGAAACGCCGGAAATAGGCCGCATCGCCCCCGATCAGCGGCTGCACCAGCGCCAGCGCCACGAACCCGACCACAAAGCCGGTCAGCAGCGACAGCGCCGAGAAATCCGCCGTGAGCGCCGCCCAGATCAGAGCAAGGACGAGGTTTATGGCAAAGGCATTCATCGCGCGACCTCCCCCAGCACCGTTTCGACATAATGCGTCGGATCGAGCAATTGAACCGCCGCGGTCTCGGCAAGCTGGACAAAGACCTCCGGAAACAGCCCGATGATCATGGTCATCACCGCAAGCGCGACGATCGGCAGCAGCATCGGCCACAGATCTCCGGGCGGTATGCGCGACAGTTTCGGCTCATAGCCGTCCGGGTGCGGTTTCCAGAAGGCGGCCGCCCAGATCTTGGTCATCGAATAGATGGTCAGCAGGCCGACCAGCAGCGCCACGAAGGCGATGAACCAGTATTCCAGCTCAAGCGACGCCTTGACCACCACGAACTTGGCCCAGAACCCCGACAGCGGCGGAAAGCCGGCCAGCGAGAATGCCGGAATGATGAACAGCAGCCCCAGGAAGGGCGCCGCCTTGTAAAGCCCGCCGATGCGCGCCAGTTCGTTGTGGCCTGCCGCCTTCTGCGCCACACCGGCGACAAGGAACAGGTTCGCCTTAACGATGATGTGGTGCACAAGGTAAAAGACCCCGCCCGCCAGGCCCAGCGGGGTATAGAGCGCCAGGCCGAGCGTCATGTAGCCGATCTGGCTGATGATGTGGAACGACAGGATCTTGCGGAATTCCGACTGGGCCGCTGCCCCGAGAACGCCGGTCAGCATCGTCGCTGCCGATACCCAGAGCAGGATTTCATGGGTGAAGCCGACATCGCCCACGAAAACCAGCGTGAACATCCGCATCAGCGCATAGACGCCGACCTTGGTCAGCAGGCCGGCAAACACCGCCGAAACCGAAAAGCTGGGTGTGTGGTAGGCCGCAGGCAGCCAGAAGAACAGCGGAAACACCGCCGCCTTGACCCCGAAGCCGACCATGAACAGCATCGCCACCACGGTCACCAGCGCCTGGTTCTCGACCTCCTGCACGGCAAGGTGCAGGTCGGCCATGTTCAGTGTGCCGGTCAGGCCATAGAGCATCCCGATACCCGACAGGAACGCCAGCGTGGACACGAGGTTGAGGGCAACATACTTGATGCCGGCGTCGATCTGGGCCTTGTTGCCGCCGATGACCAGCAGCCCGAAGGATGCAATCAGCATCACCTCGAACCAGACATAGAGGTTGAAGACGTCGCCGGTCAGGAAGGCGCCGCAGACACCGGCAATCATCGCGTGAAACAGCGCGTGATAACCCAGCCGTTCGATCCGCGGCCGGATCTCGCCCATGCCATAGACGATGGTGGCAAGCCCGGTGATCGCGGTGATCACCACCATCACCGCCGAAAGCGTGTCGGCCACCAGCGTGATGCCGAAGGGCGCTTCCCAGTTGCTCATCTGGCCGGCGATCACGCCATGCTCGATCACCTGGGCCATGAGCAAGCCCGAAGCGACCAGCAGCGCCACCGATCCGGCCAGCGAAACCCAGCGGCCGGCGGGCCCGTTGCGAAGCAGGAAGGCAAGCACCGCCGTGACGAAAGGGATCGCCACCGGCGCAGCAAGATACCAGCTCATTCGCGGGCCTCCCCGGCGATTTCCTCGCGCGGTTCGGCAACCCGCATCTCGTCGCTGTCAAGCGTGCCCAGTGACCGGTAGGCCTGGAATGCCAGCACCAGCGCAAAGGCGAAAAGCCCGAACCCGATCACGATGGCCGTCAGCACCAGCGCCTGCGGCAGCGCATTGGCAATCTCTCCGTCCGGTGTCAGCGCGCCATAGGGGATAAGTGCCGGTGCGCCCTCGGTCATCCTTCCGGCTGCAAAGATCACCAGATTGGCGGCGTTCGACAGCAGGATCAGGCCGAACAGGAAGCGCAGGAAGTTCCGCGCCAGCATCAGGTACACGGCCGTGGCAAAGAGCAGCCCGATCAGAATCGAGACGACGATCTCCATGATCAGAGCTCCTCCTCAAGCATCAGGATGAGCGACAGGATGCCTCCGAACACCACCATGTAGACCCCGACATCGAACACCAGCACCGAATTGATGGAAAAGGCCGCGGTTTCATAGCTGTCGCCGCCGACCCAGTACCATTGCCCGGTAAAGAACGGATCGCCCGTCAGCGCCGAGATCAGGCCGGCCACAAGCGCCACGCCCAGCCCGACCATGGCAAGCCCCTCGGGGCTGACCCGCAGCGCCTTGCGGGCCTCGGCGGTGCCGCAGGCGATGGCATAGACGATGAAGGCCGTCGCCCCCAGCAGCCCGCCGATGAAGCCGCCCCCGGGCAGGTTGTGCCCGCGCAGCAGCATGAAGACGGAAAACACCAGCAGCAGGGCGACGAGGATGCGCGCCCCGGCGGTTACGATGATCGAGTTCATTCGCGCTCTTCCCCCTTGTCACGCCTTGCGCTGCGCAGAAGCGCAAAGGCGCCAAGCGCGGCGACGATCACCACGGCAATCTCGCCGAAGGTGTCCAGCGTGCGGAAATCCACCAGAATGACGTTGACGATGTTGCGGCCGAAGGCTTCGGTCCAGCTTGCCGCCTCGAAGAAATCGGTCAGCCGCCGGTCGATGGGGCCGGCCGTCACCATCAGCATGACCAAGGCAACCAGCACCCCCAGCACCCCGCCCAGCGCCGCGTCGCGGGGCCGGAAGGCGGGGCCCTTGTCGGTCGGGTCCAGATAGGGCATGCGCAGCGCCGCTATCGCGATCAGCACCACGATCAGCATTTCCACCAGAAGCTGCGTGATGGCCACATCCGGCGCACCGTAGATGATGAAGATCAGCGCAACACCGATACCGACCACACCCAGCGCCGCGATCCCGGTGATGCGCGAACCCGTGGTCGCGGCCAGCAGGGCGCCGGCGATGATCAGCGCGGCAACCACGCCTTCGCGCAGGGTGACCGACGGCATCGCCAGATCAAGCTGCAGCGCGCCCAGCCAGAACAGCGGCAGCGCCAGCGCCACGGCCGTGACGGCAAAGGTTGCGAACAGGTACTGGCGCAACACCCCGGTCTGGATCAGGCGGGTCTGCCATTCGGCCACCACCACCAGCCAGGCCATCAGCCTGTCCCAACCGGCATCGAAATCCGGCCCCCGGGCCTCGATCGCGGCCAGACGGTCGCGCAGGGCCTGATGGCGCAGGTACAGGATTGCACCAAGAATGAAGGTCACGACCGAAAGACCGAGCGCCAGGTTGAACCCGGCCCACAGCTTGACCCGGCCGCCGCTGTCGGTAAAGCCCAGCACCGCGTTGGTGGCCGGTTCGATCACCCAGCTTGCGGCAAGCCCGTGCAGGATCCCGAAGGCAAGCCCGAGCACGCCCAGAATGACCGGTCCGGCCAGCATCGGCCAGGGCCCTTCGTGGGGTGCATGGGGCAATTTGCCCTGCGGGCCGAAGAACGGCTTGAACGCAACGATACCGGCGACCGCAAACATCAGCGCATTCGCCGCCAGCGCCGCCAGCACCACAAAACCCCACAGCGATGCGCCGACCGCGCCGGAATAGGCGACCTCCTTGGCGATGAAGCCCAGGAAGGGCGGAATGCCCGCCATCGACAGCGCCGCCAGCCCCGCGGCCGCCGCCGTTACCGGCATCGCGCCGGCCAGCCCGCCCAGAACACCCGCCTCGCGCGTGCCGGTGGCGTGGTCGATGATGCCGACGGAAAGAAACAGCGCCGCCTTGTACAGCGAATGCACGAACAGAAACGCCATCGCCCCGGTGATCGCATAGCCCGACGAACCCGCCAGGAACATCGTCAGCGTGCCCAGCGCCATCAGCGTGGTATAGGCCAGCGTCTGCTTCAGATCGGTCTGCCGCAGCGCCATCAGCGAGGCAAAGACAGCCGTGACGCCGCCAAAGATCGTCAGCGTCCAGATCCAGGCGTCGGTCCCCGACAGGCTGGGATGCATCCGCGCCAGCAGATAGATGCCGCCCTTCACCATGGTGGCCGAATGCAGATAGGCCGACACCGGCGTCGGCGCCGCCATCGCGTTCGGCAGCCAGAAATGGAATGGCACCTGCGCCGATTTGGTGAAGGCGCCCAGCAGCACCAGCACCAGGATCGGACCATAAAGCGGATTGGACGCCAGCGACCCGGCGGCGTTGATCTCCGACAGCTCATAGGTGCCGGTGGCAAAGCCCAGCAGGATGAAACCGGCCAGCAGCGCCAGACCGCCCGCAGCGGTCAGCAGCAGCGCCTGCAGCGCATTGCGCCGCGATTTCGGATCGGCATGCGAAAACCCGATCAGCAGGTATGAGGTAAAGGTCGTCAGTTCCCAGAACACGAACAGCGCCAGCACGTTGTCGGCCAGCACCAGCCCCAGCATCGACAGCATGAACGAGAACAGATAAAGTGCGAAGCGCGCGAATTGCGGGTGCCCGGCCAGATAGCGGGCCGAATACAGCATCACCAGCGCGCCGATCCCGGTGATCAGCAGCGAAAACATCAGGCTCAGCCCATCGATGTAGAAGCTCAGCGCGATGTCGAGGCTGGGAATCCACGGGATGGAATGGCGGATGATGCCGCCCGAGGCGATGGTCGGAACCATGCCGCAGAAATAGACGAAAAGGGCCCCGGTAAGGATGACAGGCGTCATGCCCGCCATGCTGATCCACCTGGCGTCTTTCGCGCCGTATTCACCCATCCCTGTCCTCCGGTTCGCAAACCTCCGGGGGAGATAAAGAACCGGACCCTGTGGGGCAACCCGATTCCGGCCGGCGGGCGCGGTTTCGCGGCTGCTGTGGCGCGCAAAGGGGCGCCGGTTCAGGTCAGGATGGTCGATTCCGGCCCCATTTCGAGGCCGGGAAAGATGGTCGATTCCAGTTCGGCCCGCGACAGGCCAAAGCGGGCATTCAGCAGCCATGCGGCATGTGCGCGCACGTCGCGGGTCGGCATCAGGTCGCGGTCGTCGAACAGGGCGCTTTCGGCCAGTCCCGGCCAGTCGCCGTGCACACGGCCGCCGCGCAGGGCACCGCCGGCAAAGACCAGCGCGCTGGCCGTTCCGTGATCGGTCCCGCCGGATCCGTTCTCGCGCACGGTGCGGCCGAATTCCGTCATCGCCAGCACCGCGGTATGGCGCCAGGCCGGTCCCAGCCCGCTGCGCAGGGTCAGCAGGGTCGTTTCCAGCCGCCCAAGCGCGCGATTGATCGTCTGGTGCTGGTCGCGGTGGGTATCCCAGCCGGGCAGGGAAAAGGCGGCGATGCGGGTCTCCTCGGTCAGGCGGCGGGCGACATAGGCGGCAATCGCAGTGTCGTCGGCGGAGCCTGCGGCCTCTTCGGCGCTGCGCGTCGCCATCCGCAGCATGGCGCCATAGCCAAGGCCGGCGCGCCCGTCGGCCAGCCGCAGCGCGGTATCGGCGGCGCCGGCAAACAGCGGATCGCCGGCATAGAGGCGCTCCAGCAGCAGCTGGCTTTGCGGGCTCAGGTCAAGCCGCAGCCCGGGTGTCCAGCGGCTGGCCGGCGCCGGCCCTTCGAGGATGCGCATCTCGTCGCGGCCGACGGCAAAGGCGGTATGGGCGGTAACGCCCGACATGCGGCCAAGCGCCCGGTTCAGCCAGCCGCTGCGGCGCAGTTCGGGCGCCACGTCTTCCCCGGTGCCGGCTTCCAGCAGATCCTGCCCGTCGAAATGGCTGCGCCGATGCCTGTAGGGGGTGGAAACCGCCTGCACGAAGCCAAGCGCGCCTTCCTGCCACATCGGCCGCAGGCCGCGCAGCCTGGCATGCAGGGCGTGGAAATCATCCAGCATGTCGGCATCGTCGGCGCGGCCCAGGCGCGGCCGCAGCCGCCTGAGTTCCGGCGCCCCGACCGGACGCAGCAGGTCGAGCCCGTCCATCGCACCGCGCAGCACGATGACGACAAGCCGCGCCTCGCCGGGGGTGGCGGCCATGGTGATCGGGGTCAGCAGCGGGCTTGCCGCCAGCGAACAGCCAAGCGCCAGTGTGCCGCCAAGCATGCTGCGGCGGCTGGGGTGCGTGGCGTGTGATGCCCTGTCGGTGCGGGTCATGGCGGGGTGTCCCTCAGCGACGGTGGAAGGCGGGCGCGGCCAGCACCAGCCCGACCCCCTCCCAGCGGGTTTCGGCCGCGCGGGCAGCCATGACGGTTTCGGGATCGGCCAGGTCACCCAGCGCCGCGGTGACGAAATCGCGCGGATCGGGCTGGCCCGCCAGCACCCGCGGAATTGCCATCGCCCACTGGATGCGCGCCGCCAGGCCGGGCGGCGAGATCCAGTGCGCGGGGGTGTCGGGAAACCCCGCCGGCCCGGGCGGTTCGTGAAACGGCTGGCCCATCAGCCGCAGCGGCCCGTCCACATAGGCGACGAACTCGCGCGGCCCCAGCGCGGTGACAGCCTCTGGCGGCGGGTCGAGCGCGCGCAGCGCTGCGGCGATGAAGTCGAACGGCGGCCGGACGGCGCGCCGCTCGGGCGCCCAGGCGGCCGGATGTTCCAGCAGCGCCGCATAGACCGGCAGCAGCGCCCCCCGCTGTTGCAGGAACACCGCCGCAAGATGCGATTCCAGCTCCGGCACCGGTTCGGGGCCCAGGAAATGCCGCGCCAGCTTGCGGGTGACATGGCGCGCGGTGTCCGGATGGTGCGCCAGATCGTCAAGCGCCGCCAGCAGCGCGCCCGGATCGGGCTGCGCGCCGCCATAGCGCCGGCCCAGAAGGCTGCGCGGCCCCGGTTCGGCAAGATCGGGATCAAAGACGAAGCCCTCCGGCAAGGCCAGGCTTGCCCCGGTCAGCAGCAGGGCCATCTCGCGCACGTCCTGCTGGGTATAGCTGCCATCGGCGCCGAGCGTGTGCAGTTCCAGCAACTCGCGTCCGAGGTTTTCGTTCAACCCCATGCGCCGGTCGCGGCCGGCACGCGAATTCGGCCCGGCCGAGCGGTGCTGATCGAGATAATGCAGCATCGCCGGATGCAGGACCGCCGCGCGCAGCAGCATGGCGAAATCCCCGGCCAGATGCGGGCGGATGGCGCCATCGGCATGGGCGATGCTCAGACCGGCCAGGCGGTTTTCGGTGGCGCGGGTGGCAAAGTGGTTGGCCCAGAACAGCGCCAGCCGCTCGCGGAAACCCTGTGGCCCGAAGGCCGCGCGGGCAATGCAAAGGCCCTGTTCGTGCAGGTTGTGCGCGCGCAGGTCGCGATTGGCCGCACGCAGCATCGCCGAAGCATCGCCCATGCCCATCGCCTGACCGTCGGAAAGCGCCCTGTGGCGGGCTGCAGCCGCAAGCCGGTCGGCCAGTGGCGCAACCGGAAAGCGTGCCGCGGCGTGGTCGGGCCCGGCCAGTTCACCCAGCAGCGCCGCAGCGCCGTCGGGGGCCTGGTGGCCCGGCGAAAGCCCGATGCCGAAACGGGTCGCGGCGATGCTGGCACGGCTGGACATGGCAGCTCCGGTGCCGCACGACAACGCGCCGGCGGCGCCCGCAGTCTAGCCTTTCGGGCGTCGTGAGGCCACCGCCGATGCGGAAACGGGCTGTTGCCGGCTCAGGCCGCCGGCATCCTGCCCTCGACCAGCCCGGCGTACCACGAACAGCCCGCCGGGATGGCATCGTCGTTGAACTCGTAGCGCGGGTGATGAACCTCGGCGCTGTCGCCGTTGCCGATGAGGATATAGGCGCCCGGACGTTCCTGCAGCATGAAGGCAAAATCTTCTGCCCCCATGATCAGGTCATGTTCGGTGTCGACCGAGCCGGCGACATCCCGCGCCACCGCGGCGGCAAAGGCGGTCTGTTCGGGGCTGTTCACGGTAACCGGATAACCGGCGATGTCGGTCACCTCGGCGCGCCCGCCATATGCGGCCGCGGTCGCCTCGGCGATCTCGCGCACCCGACGCACCGCGATTTCGCGCGTTTCGGCATCCTGGCTGCGAATGGTGCCGCGCAGGAAGACCCGTTCGGGGATCACGTTGTAGGCGTCGGATTCGGTGCGCAATGCGGTAACCGAAACCACCACCGGCCGCGTCGGGTCGGTGCTGCGGCTGACAATCGATTGCAGCGCCAGAACCATATGGGCCGCGATCACGGTCGGGTCCACGGTGTCGTGCGGCTGGGCGGCATGGCCGCCATGGCCGATCACGGCGATATCGAACTTGTCGGTGGCAGCCAGAAACGGCCCGGTGCGGATCGCGAACTGGCCCACGGGAAGCCCGGGCCGGTTGTGCATGCCATAGACCTCCTGGATGCCGAAACGCTCCATCAGACCCTCGTCGCACATCACCTTGGCGCCGCCGCCGCCCTCTTCGGCGGGCTGGAAGATCACCACCGCGGTGCCGTCGAAATTGCGCGTCTCGGCCAGATACCGCGCCGCGCCCAGCAGCATCGCGGTGTGCCCGTCATGGCCGCAGGCATGCATCCGCCCCGGCACCGTGGAGGCATGGGCAAGCCCGGTTTCCTCGGTGATCGGCAGCGCATCCATGTCCGCCCGCAGCCCGATCACCCGCCCCGACGCCGTCGACCGGCCCCTTATCACCCCGACCACGCCGGTCTGCGCGATGCCCTCGACCACCGCATCGCAGCCGAAGGCGCGCAGCTTTTCGGCCACCAGCCGGCCGGTGCGCAGGGTGTCGAACAGAAG
>SKWP01000053.1 GCA_007128865.1 Paracoccaceae bacterium | reverse complement strand
CAGCATCCCGTCGGCATCGGGCAGCGGACCGGGAATATCGGCAGGATCGGTGCGCATGCCCATCGCCCGAAGATGCGCGCGCACGCGGCCCGGTTCTTCCTGCGCGCAGAGGCCCAGTCGGGCCGACAGCTCGAAGGCCAGCGCACAGCCGATGGCCACCCCCTCGCCATGCAACAGCCGCGCACCGTCGTATCCGGTTGCAGCCTCCAGCGCGTGGCAGAAGGTGTGCCCGAGGTTGAGCAACGCACGGTCGCCCTGTTCGGTCTCGTCGCGGGCGACGATGGCGGCCTTCATCGCCACCGAATGCCTGACCGCGGTCTGGCGCAGCCCGGCATCGCCGGCTGCCATGGCCGGGCCATGGGTTTCCAGCCAGGCGAAGAATTCAGCATCCCCCAGCAGCCCGTATTTGACCACCTCGCCATAGCCGGCCAGAAACTCCCGCCCGGGCAGGCTGTGCAGAAGGTCGATGTCGGCCAGAACCAGTGTCGGCTGGTGAAAGGCACCGATCAGGTTCTTGCCGGCCGGGCTGTTGATGCCGGTCTTGCCGCCCACCGAACTGTCGACCTGGGCCAGAAGCGTGGTGGGGATCTGCACGAACCGCACCCCGCGACGCAGGATCGCGGCGGCGAAACCGGCAAGATCCCCGATCACCCCGCCGCCGAAGGCCACAACCATGTCGCGCCGTTCGACCTGCGCGGCAAGCAGCCATTCGACCGTTCTTTGCAGCCCGTCCCAGCCCTTTGCGGCCTCGCCCGGCGGCAGTTCCAGCACCTCGGCGGCGATGCCGGCGGCAGCCAGCCCGTCGCGCAGCGCCGGCAGATGATGCGCGGCGACAGTCGAATCGGTGACGATCGCGACCCGTGGCCGGACCAGATGCGGCAGGATGGCCGCACCGGCACGGGGAATCAGCCCCGCGCCGATGCAGACGTCATAGCTGCGCTCGCCCAGTGCGACCCGAACGGTTTCGGCGGCTGTCATTTTCCGGCATCCTCCATCGCATCCGGCCGCATTTCGGCGACGGCCGCCACCACGCGACGTGCGGTTTCCTCGACGCTGTGGCGGGCGTCACCCGGCACGGTTATGTCGGCCAGCGCATAGACCGGGTCGCGTTCGCGGCACAACGCGGCGATGCGGGCGCGGGGATCGGGCGTGCGCAGCAGCGGCCGGTGGGACTTGTGGCGCACCCGGCTCCAGATCAGCGCCGGCTCTGCCGAAAGCCAGACCGACACGCCGTGCTGGCCGATGGCATCGCGGGTGCGGGGTGACAGAAAGGCGCCGCCGCCCGTTGACAGCACGCAGGGCGGGCCGGCCAGCAGCCTCGCGATTACCTGTTCTTCCTTGCGGCGAAAGAAGTCCTCGCCGTCGCGCGCGAATATCTCTGAAATCGTCATGGACGAGGCGCGTTCGATCTCGTCATCGGAATCAAGAAAGGGTGCGCCGAGAACGCGCGCCACGGCCCCGCCGACGGCGGTCTTGCCGGCGCCCATCATGCCGACCATGACAATCGTCTTGCGCAAGCGTGCCGCCAACCCCTTCCGGTGCCTCCCTGTTTCGGCCTGCGGCTGCGGTCCGGGTCACATTTGCGCCAGCAGCGGGCCATGCCGGCGTCCTCAATGGCCTGTCCGAAGAAAAAATGCCATATCAAACCGCGATCTGCGGCAGCATGCGCGGCGCGCAGGCAGGCCCGGCCGCACCACCGCAGCGAAAAAAGTCCTTTGCAACCGACGCCCGGTTGCGGGCACTATCGGGGATGAAGGCAGAAGCTGGAGCAGACAGGGCAGGACGGGCCCGAACCCGCCGCCCGAGAGGTGGAGAACCGGAATGCGGCGATTGATCCGAGCGGTGTTCGTGCTCGTGCTGCTGGGCGCGGCCGGGTTGGCGGGGTTTGCCTATCTTGGCGATCTGTCGCCGCAACAGCACGAAATACGCGTGCCGGTCGTGCTGGATGCGCGCTAGCCGCGCGATATCGCTGACGCTGGCGATCGGGCTGGCGGCGGGGGGCGGGCCGGTGGCGGCCGAAGCGCCGATGTCGGCGATCGACTGGCTTTCGGATTCGCTGCGCGATGCCCCGCTGGCCGGTCTTCTGCCCTCCGACCCCGGTCTGCCCGGGCCGCGGGGGCCGGCCGGATTGCGCGAGGGCGGGCAGCATCCGGGCTTTGTCGATGACAGCATCCTGCTGCCCGAGCCCGGCGGCGGGGTGATCACCGAAACGATCCTCGTGCGGCCGCTGGATGCCACCACCCCGGATGCGGCAGGGCTGCTGTCGGCCGCGGATGCGGGGTTTGGCCGCGACTTCTGGGGCGACACGCCGGCAGCCGACGCGGCCGCGGCTTTGCGGGCCATCGATCCGGCCGCGCTGCCGGCGGTGCAGGCGCTGGCGATAACGCTGCTGATTGCGGAATTCGACCCGCCCCCCGACAGCAGCGCACGCGGCAGCCTGTTTCTGGCCCGGATCGACAAGCTGCTGGAATTCGGCGCGCTGGAACCGGCGCTGGCGCTGATCGAGACCGTCGGCACCGAAAGCCCGGAACTGTTCCGGCGCTGGTTCGATATCGCCCTGTTGCTGGGCACCGAAGACCGCGCCTGTGCGGGGCTGCGCCGGCGTCCTGACCTGACGCCAAGCTATGCCGCGCAGGTCTATTGCCAGGCGCGGGGCGGCGACTGGTCGGCCGCGGCGCTGACCCTGCGCACCGCCGAGGCGCTGGCGCTGGTATCGGAAGCCGAGGTCGGCCTGCTGACCCGGTTTCTGGACCCGGAATTCGAAACCGATGAGGCCCTGCCGGCAGCGGTGCTGGCCCGGCCTTCGCCGCTGATGTGGCGCATCCTCGAGGCGATCGGAGAGCCGCTGCCGACCCAGGGCCTGCCGGTGGCCTTTGCCCAGGCCGAATTGCGCCAGACCGCCGGCTGGCGGGCCCGGATCGAGGCGGCCGAGCGGCTGGCCCGCCGGGGCGTGCTGGAGCCGAACCGGTTGCTGGGGCTCTATACCGAAGGCAGGGCGTCGGCGTCGGGCGGGGTCTGGGACAGGGTGGCCTCTGTCCGGGCGCTGGAGGCCGCGCTTGACAGCGGCGATGCGGCAACCATCGGCCTGCGTCTGGCGGATGCCTGGACGCGCATGAACGAGGCCGAACTCGAGGTGCCCTTTGCGCAGTTTCTTGCACCGCGACTGCAAGGGCTGAATCTGGAAGACGGTGCTGCCCGGATTGCCTTCAAGGTCGGGTTGATCGGGCCCGAACCCGAGGCCGCGGCCAGCGCCTATCTTGCGGCCTATCCGTCCCCGCGCGACGGCAACGAGGCGCGGCTGCATTTTCTGGCCGGGCTGGCCCTGGGCGATCCGGTGCGCGGGGTGCCGCCGGGCGATCTGGGCGAAGCCATTTCCGAGGCGTTTTCCATGGCTCCGCCGGCCCGGCAGGGGGGCATCGCGCCCGGCCCCGCCGTGCTGGCGGCGATGGCCGAACTGACCGAAGGCGCGCGCGGCGACATGCGGCTGGTCGGGCAGGGGCTGGCTGGCCTGCGCGCCGCGGGGCAGGAACATGTCGCGCGCAAGGCCGCGTTGCAGCTTCTGGTCAGCGACCGGCGTGGCTGAAGGCGCGCATTCCCCGGCCGTGGCCGACGCCCGGCGCATATCGGCCTTTCTGGATGCCCAGGCCGCCGAGGCCGGCGCGGCCCGCAACACCCTGCTGGCCTATGGGCGCGATCTGCGCGATTTCGCCGGCTGGCTGGCCGGGCGCGGCGGCGATACGCTGAGTGCCGGTCGCCCGGACATCGAGGCCTATCTTGCCGCCTGCGATGCCGAGGGGCTTTCCCGCGCCACGCGGGCGCGCCGGCTGTCGGCAATCCGCACCTATTTCCGGTTTCTTCTGTCCGACGGCAAGCGCCCGGACGATCCGGCGCAGCGGCTGCGGGGGCCGGGCCGGGCGGCGCGGCTGCCGGGGACGCTTTCGCAGGACGAGGTCGCAAGGCTGCTGGATGCGGCACGCAGCCATGGCCGCGACGAAGCGGACCGGTTGCGCAACGCCTGCATGATGGAGCTGCTTTACGCCACCGGCATGCGGGTTTCCGAACTGGTGGGGCTGCCGGTGGCGGCGGCGCGGGGCGATCCGGCAATGCTGCTGGTGCGCGGCAAGGGCGGGCGGGAACGGCTGGTGCCGCTTTCGGGGCCGGCGCGGGCGGCGCTGGCGGCGTGGCTTGCCAGGCGCGACGCGCAGGAATCGGCCGCGGTGGCCGAGGGTGCGACGCCATCGCGGTTCCTGTTTCCCTCGCACGGGCGCGAGGGGCATCTGACCCGCCATCGCTTTCACGCCCTGATCAAGGATTTCGCGGTGGCGGCCGGCATTTCGCCTGCGCGGGTCAGCCCGCACCGGCTGCGGCATGCCTTTGCCACCCATCTGCTGGCCGGCGGCGCCGACCTGCGCGCGATCCAGACCATGCTGGGCCATGCCGACATTTCCAGCACCGAGATCTATACCCATGTGCTGGAGGACCGCCTGCGCGATCTGGTGTTGAGCCACCACCCGCTTGCCCGCGACGATCCGGATGCAGCGGCGGACTGACTGCGCGCCGGCGCCGCAGGGTTGCAGGAATGCCGCCATGGGGGCAGGGCGCGTGCTTGCGCCCTTGATCGGACGGCAGTGCGGGCAGTACCATGCCGCATCGCAACAAGACCGGCCCGATGGAATCCGACCCTTCCCTGCTCGACTTCGCGTTCTGGATCACGGTCGGGGCCATCCTGCTGCTGGTTGTGCTGTCGGGGTTCTTTTCGGGCAGCGAAACGGCGCTGACCGCATCGTCACGCGGCAAGCTGCGATCCCAGGCCGACCGCGGCAACCGTGGCGCCGAGGCAGCACTGCGGCTGACCGAGGATTCCGAACGGATGATCGGCGCGGTCCTGCTGGGCAACAATCTGGTCAATATCCTCGCGGCGTCGCTGGCCACGGCGCTGTTCACGCGGCTTTTCGGCGAAAGCGGCGTGGCGCTGGCAACCCTGGTGATGACGGCCGTGGTGCTGGTCTTTGCCGAGGTGCTGCCAAAGACCTATGCCATCACCCGGCCCGAAAGCGCCGCTGCGCGTGTGGCGCGGCCGCTGGGGCTGGTGGTGCGGGTGTTTGCGCCGGTGGTCGCGGCGGTGCGATGGCTGGTCGGGGGGATCCTGCGCCTGTTCGGGGTACGCACCGACCCCGATACGCATATCCTTTCGCTGCACGAGGAAATCGCCGGTGCGCTGGCGCTGGGCCATGCCGAGGGCACGGTCGAAAAGGAACATCGCGACCGGCTGCTGGGGGCGCTGGACCTTTCCGAACGGACGGTCGAGGAGATCATGCGCCACCGCAGCCAGATCGAGACCATCGATGCCGACGCCCCGCCGCGCGAGATCGTCGAGCAATGCATCGCCTCGACCCATACACGGCTGCCGGTGTACCGGGGAGACCCGGAAAACATCGTTGGCGTGGTCCATATCCGCGACCTGTGGCGCGAGGCCGACAGGCTTCTGCGCGAGGCGGGCGGGGATTATGCGGCACTGGATGGCCTGCAGGTCGTCGATGTGGCCCGGCCGCCCTATTTCGTGCCCGAGACGACGCCGCTTGACGAACAGATGCGGCAGTTCCTGCATCGGCGCGCCCATTTCGCGCTGGTGGTGGATGAATACGGCGCCCTGCACGGGCTGATCACGCTCGAGGACATTCTCGAAGAGATCGTGGGCGAGATCGAGGACGAATTCGACGCCGAACTGTCGCCGTCGCTGCAGCACACCGGAGGCGGCGAGCTGGAGGTTGACGGCGCCATGACGATCCGCGACCTGAACCGCGCGACCGACTGGAACCTGCCCGACGAAGAGGCCAACACCATCGCCGGCCTTGTCATCCACGAGGCCCAGAGCATCCCCGCCGAGGGGCAGGTGTTCAATTTCCACGGATGCCGGTTCGAGGTGCTGGAACGTCAGGACAACCGGCTGACCCGGCTGCGCGTCCGGCGGCTGTAGTGTTCACTAACTGGCGAAAGATACCCGCTGAGCGCTTGGAGCCCATGGCGGACGGTGGCCCTTAGGCCCGGAATCAAGGCGCGCAGCGCCGCCGGGCCGCGCCCGACCGCCCCACTCGGGCGGGCGCCCTGCAACGGTGCAAGCTGTGGCGCCGTCGGAAGTTCTTGCACCATAAACCGCCAGGGTATCCGCCGTTGCAGCGCCCACCCGGCGGTCGGGCACCGCCCTGTGTCGCGCACTTTCGGTCAAGGACCGCTTCGTCCCGCATGGCTGCCCCGTGCCTCGCATGGCGGAACCTGGTGTCGGGTCAGGAGTACGAGCGCGATGGGACTCGCCTCTGCCGAAAGCTGCGTTAAGTTCCCGGGCAATCCCAACGCGACTGACAGGAGACAGCGTCATGCCCGAGACCGGCGATATCGCCCCCGACTTCACCCTTCCCCGCGACGGTGGCGCAGAGCTTTCGCTCGCGTCGTTGCAGCCCAGGAAGGTGGTGCTTTATTTCTATCCCAAGGACGATACCTCGGGCTGCACCAAGGAGGCGATCGGCTTTTCCGAGGCCGCCGCCGATTTCGAGGCAGCCGGGGCGGTTGTGGTCGGGGTTTCGCGTGACAGCGTCAAGAGCCATGACAAGT
Source organism: Paracoccaceae bacterium (assembly GCA_007128865.1). GTDB lineage: Bacteria > Pseudomonadota > Alphaproteobacteria > Rhodobacterales > Rhodobacteraceae > Rhodobaculum. Next base: position 3,094 of record SKWP01000053.1, on the reverse strand, counting down.
TCATCGCCAAGCATGGTCTGGGGGTGATTCTGGTTTCCGACGAAGGCTCGGACCTGTGCGAACGCTATGGCGTCTGGGTCGAGAAAAGCATGTACGGCAGGAAATACATGGGGATCGAGCGCGCCACCTTCCTGATCGGCGGCGACGGCCGCATCCTGCAGGTGTGGCGCAACGTCAAGGTGCCGGGTCATGTCGAGGCGGTTCTCGCGGCGGTGCGCGAATCGTGAGCGCCGCAAGCCTTTCGGATCTGGCGGTCGAGGTTCTCTCCACCGCCGATCCGCAGCGCAAGACCGCCCTGGCCCGTGCCAATGCCGCGCGATGGCTCGAATCGCGCGCCGCCGGCACGCCCCTGCCGCGCGGCAACACGGCCCCGCCCGACAGGCCCGCGCGGCCGGAAAGGCCGGAACTGCTGGCACCGCGGGATGTGCCGCGCCGCCGGCCCGGCAGCCCCGAGGGGCGCATCGCGATGCTGCATGCGCTGGCCCATATCGAGCTGAACGCGGTCGATCTGCACTGGGATATCGTCGCGCGCTTTGTCGATGTGCCGATGCCGCTGGGGTTCCTTGACGACTGGGTGCGTGCGGCCGATGACGAGGCACGCCACTTTGCCATGATCAGCGACCGGCTCGCGGCACTGGGCAGCCACTATGGCGCCCTGCCGGCGCATGCGGGCATGTGGCGCGCGGCCGAGGATACCGCCCATGACCTGCCGGCGCGGCTGGCCATCGTGCCGATGGTGCTGGAGGCCCGCGGGCTCGATGTCACGCCCGGGATGATCACGCAGTTTCGCAATGCCGGCGATGCGGAATCGGCGGCGGTGCTGGAAACCATCCGCGCCGAGGAAGTCACCCATGTTGCCTATGGGTCGAAGTGGTTTCACTTTCTGTGCGGGCGCGCGGATTGCGACCCCAAGGAGGCCTTTCACGATCTGGTGCGGCGGCATTTTCATGCCCCGCTGCGCCCGCCCTTCGATACCGAAAAGCGCGCCGAGGCAGGCTTGCCCCCCGATTTCTACTGGCCGCTGGCAGATCAGGCAGCGCCGAACGACCCGGGCAAGGGCCGCTAATAGGCGGGATTCCGCCCATTTTCCCGCCCCGGCCCGGTGAATGCGCGCCCGGCCCCCGCAAAGGTTGCGGGCCGGGGGGGAGGCCGGTATTCCTGCGCATGCAGACTCAACCAGCCCGCGAGACGGGAGCACAGGTCTGCAGGGACGGGGCAATCGGGGCTTGGACAGTGCGAGGCATCACTGATCGGCTGAACGCATCACTTGACCGCCATCTGCCGGAGCGCCGGCTGTTTCTCCGATCCGAGACGGAAACGCGCTTCATCCGCCTGCGACCGCTTACCCAGCTTTCGGCATTGCTGGGCGTCGGTCTGGTTATGATCTGGACGATCATGGCCACGGCGATCCTGCTGATCGACACCATCGGTTCGGGCACCTTCCGTGAACAGGCGCAGCGCGACCAGCATTTCTATGAGGCCCGGCTGAACGCGATTTCGGCCGAACGCGACCTGCGCACCGAAGAGGCCGCAAGGGCGCAGGAACGCTTTGCACGCGCGCTCGAACAGGTGTCCGAGATGCAGTCGGCGCTGCTGGCGTCCGAAGAACGCCGGCGCGAGCTGGAAACCGGCATCGACGTGCTGCAGCAGGGGCTGCGGCGGACGATGCGCGAACGCGACGCCGCGCGGGCGGAACTGCGCGATCAGCTCGAACTGGTCGCCGGCGGCGGCAACGGGGCGCGCAACGATGCCAGCCGCGCGGCCGAACGCGACATCGTGCTTGGCTATCTGTCCGATGCGCTCGACCGCACCGCGGAAGAACGCGACATGATGGCCGCGGTGGCAACCCAGTTCCGTCAGGAGGCCGAACATCAGGCGCTGGAACGTCGCCTGCACGAAGACCGCACCAACCTGATCCTGGCCCGGCTTGAAGAGGCGGTGCAGGTCTCGATGGAGCCGCTGGAACGGATGTTCCGCGCGGCCGGCCTGCCGCCCGATCAGATCCTGCGTCAGGTGCGCGACGGCTATGTGCGCGCCGAGGATCGCCTGCAGCCGCTGTCGATCTCTACCCGCGGATCGCTGCTCGAAGACCCGACCGAGGACAGGGTGAACGGAATCCTGGCCGGGTTCGATCAGGTCAATCTGTATCGAATCGCTGCCCAGCGTGCACCCTTCGCCCGCCCGGTGGGTCACAACGTGCGCTTTACCTCCGGCTTCGGCAATCGCCGCGACCCCAAGACCGGCCGGACCAGAATGCACTCGGGCGTGGATTTCGCCGGCCCGTCCGGAACGGCGATCCGGGCCACCTCGGACGGCGTCGTTACCCGTGCTGGCTGGTACGGCGGCTATGGCAACACCGTGATCATCGAACATGCCTTCGGGATCGAGACGCTCTATGCGCATCTGTCTCGCGTCGATGTGAAGCAGGGGCAAAGAGTCTCGCGCGGGGATGTCATCGGTGGTATGGGGACCACAGGACGTTCGACCGGCGTGCACCTCCACTACGAGGTGAGGGTCGGAGGCAACGCCGTAAACCCCATGACCTACATAAGGGCCGCAGAGAATGTTTTCTAAGAGCAGGATCCAGGAGCCCGGGCCTAAGGTAGCGCCCGAAATTCCCGAAACCGCACCACAGCCGCGCCCGACCGGCGAAACCGCGCCGCCCCAGGCGGCCCCCCGCGCAAAACCGCCGGCATCGGTGATATCCGCCGATCTGACCATTACCGGCGATCTCAAGACCACCGGCGACATCATGGTCGAAGGCACGGTAGAGGGTGACATTCGCGCTCATCTGCTGACCGTGGGCGAAGGTGCCACCGTCCGCGGCGAAATCATTGCCGATGATGTGGTGGTCAACGGCCGGATCATCGGCCGGGTGCGCGGTCTCAAGGTACGGCTGACGGCTTCGGCGCGCGCCAGTGACCCAGGGATTCCAGCAATCCGGTTGATCCGTCGACGAAACCGCAGCACTGGTAATCACCGCGCTCCAATCCCGTCGTCGGTGGTGGCGATGGGACGCTCGACGAGTTCCAACCGCACGTCGTGCCGCACGGCCGCCTCGGTGAAGTCGGCGAGGGCGTCGTCGTCGACCACT
>SKWP01000273.1 GCA_007128865.1 Paracoccaceae bacterium | reverse complement strand
AGGCCGCTGCGGTTGTTGAGCACAAGCTCGCCGCCGAGCCGGCCGCCATGCAGCCCGACCTCGCGCAGCGAAAGCACCGCCCGCGATCGGTCGATCACCAGGCTCGCCCGCACCGGGCCGGCCCTTGCCATGCCCAGATCAACGGCGCCGAAATCAAGGCCGATCTCGGCATCCGCGAGGCCCAGCGCGCTGGCGTCGATGGGGCCCCGCGGCCAGCCCGGCGCTGCGGTCGGCGTCGGGCCAGCCCCGCCCCCGGCGCCCAGAGCGGTCAGATCCAGCCGGTCGCCGGCAATCTGCGCGACGATCCTGGGGCGCGGCCCGTCCAGGGTGATGTCGGCGGCGCCGGTGACCCGGCCGGCGCCCAGCGACAGCGTTGCATCCCGCAAATGCACCGATCCCGCCGGTGCGACGGTTAGCTGCGCGCTGGCCGTGATGCCCCCGATCCCCGGCGCGGCGCCCAGCGTCGCAAGGTCGGGCACCGAAAGGCTGACCTTGCCCTCGGCGGCACCATCGCCAAGACCGGCGCGGCCTTCAAAGCCGGCCTGCGCCTGGCCAAGGGCAAGGTTCAGGCGCAGCGGCACGACCTGCCCGGCCAGCGCATCGGCAAAACGCTCGATCCGGGCATCGGCGCGGATCGTCTGCCCGTCGTGCCGCATGGCCAGCGTCAGCTCGGCCGGTCCGGCAAGATCGGGCAGGCCAAGCGTGGCATCGATATCGTCGAAAACCTGCCGCGTGCCGGTCTCATGGTCGATCAGGGTGACCCGGCCGCGGCGCAGTTCGGCTGTGTCGATGGTAAAGGCCGCACTTCCGTCGCGCGCCGCCGGCGGTTGCGCAGGCCCCGTGGCCGGCCGGAATTCCCAGTTGGCGCGACCGTCGGCGGCGCGTTCCAGCAGGATGTCCGGGCCCAGCACCGCCACCCTGCGGACCGCGATTTCGCCGCCCACAAGCGCGCGCAGGTCGAGCGCGATCTCCAGCGCCTCGGCCTGGATCATGGGCCCTTCCGACGACCATTCGGCATTGCCGAGCCTCACCTCGCCGGTGGTGACGCCCAGATGCGGCCAGATTGTCGGGCGAACCTCGCCGGCAAAGACAAGGCTGCGGCCGGTTGCGGCGGTGACCTGCTGGGCGGCAAGGTTGGCCAGCCGTTCGCCAGGGATCAGGAACAGCGCCGCCACCGCCAGCACCGCCAGCGACAGGACAACGCCGATCAGGCGAAACAGCCAACGCACCATAGCCTCCCCGGAACACACAGGCAGAAACCCGCCGGGTGCGAGAGTAAGGCCCGTCATCGCCTGCAACAAGCCGCGATGTGGTTGCAAAACCGCCCGATCGGTGCACAGCTTCGGCATCTGCCCGCGATCAGGAGGCCGCGCCATGCCACGCCACGAGGACTCACCTTATCGGCCGCTGCCGCTGCCGGACCGGGTGCAGATGCCACCGGCGCAGGCGCAGGCTGCTGCCGACGCCTTTGCAGCCTTCATGCGCAAGCGTCATTCGGTGCGCGATTACGCGCCCGATCCGGTGCCGCGCGCAATCATCGAAAGCTGCATTCGCACGGCGGCTTCGGCACCCTCGGGCGCCAACCAGCAGCCATGGCACTTCGTGGCCATCGCCGATGCGCGGATGAAGGCCCGCATCCGCGCCGCCGCCGAAGCCGAGGAACGCGAATTCTATGCCGGCGGCGGGGGCGACGAATGGTTGCGCGCCCTGGAGCCGATCGGCACCGGAGCGGACAAGCCGCATCTGACGGTCGCACCATGGCTGATCGTCGTTTTCGCGCAACGGTACGGCCTGCGTGCGGACGGCAGCCGGTACAAGCATTACTACGTGCCCGAAAGCGTCGGCATTGCGACCGGTTTTCTGATCGCGGCGCTGCACCATGCCGGGCTGGTCTGCCTGACCCACACCCCGAACCCGATGCGGTTTCTCAACAGCCTGTGCGGGCGCCCCGAGGCCGAAAAGCCGGTGATGATCCTGCCGGTGGGGTATCCGGCGGCAGAGGCGGTTGTCCCGGCCGCGGCAAAGACCCGAAAACCGATGGCCGAGGTCATGAGCGTTTTCGAATGATGCCCGACATCCGGTCCGCGCCTGCGTTGCCCGGTGGATCAGCGCACAAATCCGCGCGCCACCATCCGCCCGCGCCTGCCAAGGCGACGAGACGGATGTCGCATCAGGCTGCCCAGGCCCCGGAGGGCCGCGTCAGGCCGAGCAGGATTGCCGCCTCGCCCGGCGACAGGCAACGCCGCACGGTATCGCCGAAGCCCTCCATGCCGCCCGTGTGGCCGGCACAGGCGGTGATGAGCATGGCCCGCTGCACCGGGTCAAGCGCGGCGACGTCCGCCAGCTCCGGATGGAAGCTGTCACATAACGCGCCGTTGGCCCACAGCAGTTGATGGCGCGCGAGCATCAACTGTACATAGCGCACGCCGCGCGGCGCCAGCACCCGCACCACGCCATGCCCGTCCTCCAGATCGGCTGCGCGCACCAGAACCTCGTCGGTT
>SKWP01000303.1 GCA_007128865.1 Paracoccaceae bacterium | reverse complement strand
TCGAACGCTTCGAGGCGCTTCAGGACTTCGAACAGGCCATGATCGTCGCGGCCCTCGAACGTGTCGCGCATCTGCTGGACGCCGGCGCAATGGATGCCGCCGCGCTGCTCGATCTCGGCGACATCCGGCGGCCGTAGGCTCGGGCGCCTGACAGACGGTGCCGGATGACGGCTTCGGGCCCATGGTGGAGGGTCACCGGGCCAGGATGGCGGCCATCGGGGCGGGTGCTCAACCCGCGCCAGCCCCGTGCCGAAGCAGGGTGATCCAGCTGTCGCCATAGCGCCGCCGGTCGATCAGCACGAAACCATCCGGCGGTTCCATGGCCGAACGCTCTTCCCAGACCACCACCGCGCCGGGCGCGATCCAGCCCCCCGCCTGCGCCGAGGCCAGCGCAAGCTCTCCTAGCCCTCGGCCATAGGGCGGATCCAGAAACACAAGGCCGAACGGGGCGCCCCGGCATTCGCCCAGCCGCGTGGCATCGCGACGAAACACCCGGGTCGCGCCCATCGCCTGCATCCGCTCGATGTTGCGGCGCAGAAGCGCCCGTGCCGCGGCACCGTCATCGACAAAGGTCACATGCGCGGCGCCGCGAGACAGGGCTTCGAGCCCCAGCGCCCCGGTCCCGGCAAACAGGTCCAGTACCCGCGCGCCCGGCACCGGATCGCCGCCGATGCCATGGGCCAGAAGGTTGAACAGACTTTCGCGGACCCTGTCGGAAGTTGGCCGCAGATGCGCCGATGCATCGCCCGCGCCCACCGACGCCAGCGTCAGCCCCCGCGACCGCCCGCCGATGATCCGCATCCGGCAGCCCGATCAGGACTGCCGCAGCCGCGAGGCCGATTCCTTGATCGCCGCGTACTGGCCGGTGGGGCGGAACCGCCAGAGATACCGGGGCAGGACGCTGTCCATGGCCGTCGCCTCGATACCCATTTCGGCAAGGCCCGGAAACGCGGGATCGGCCACGTTGTCGCGGCGCAGGTTCTCGACCTGGTCGCGGGTCAGCAGCCGGTTCTCGAACAAGCCGCCGGTGACGAACTGCATCAGGTCAAAGACCCCGCCCATGACCCGGGCCACACCGAAGGGCAGGTTCACGACCAGCCGCCGGCGCCGGATTTCCAGCAGCATCCGCCCCACAAGCGCGCGGAAGGTGGCGATCTCGGGCCCGCCGAGTTCATAGGTTCCCGGCCCCACCTGCCCGAGCAGCGCACGCTCCGCGGCCTGTGCGACATCCTCGACCCAGACCGGCTGGAACCGGGTGGCGCCGCCGGTGATCACCAGCAGCGGCGAAAACCGGGTCATGCCGGCGAAACGGTTGAAAAAGCCGTCTTCGGTTCCGAACACGATCGACGGCCGCAGGATCACCGCATCGGGCATGTGACGCAGAACCAGCGCCTCGCCCTCGGCCTTGGTGCGGGCATACTGGCTGGAGGCAGTGCGATCGGCGCCGATGGCCGAAACATGCACCATCCTGCCGACCCCGGCCTCGGCTGCCAGGCGTGCGATACGTCCCGCGCCTTCGGTCTGGACGGCGGCAAAGCGATTGGCGCCAAGCTCGTTGAGGATGCCGACACAATTGACCACCGCATCGGCGCCCGACATGGCCCGCGCCACCGAGGCGTCATCGCGGATGTTGCACAGAACCGGCTCGACCTGTCCGACCGCGCCATAGGTGCGCACGAATATCGCCTCGTTCGGCCGCCTGACCGCCACCCGCACCCGCCAGCCCGCGCGTGCCATGCGCTGCGCGACATAGCGCCCGATGAACCCCGAACCGCCATAGATGGTGACAAGCTGCGACATGGTCTCGCCCTTTCCCTTGCGGTGTCATCTGGCACATATCCCTGCGTCCCTGCGTGAACAAGCCGGAATTGCCGAACCGGCCGCTGCGGAAATCTTGCGACGGGTGTTTTCAGGCCGTTGACACTGCTTCCGGGCGGCGCTAGATGCGCTCCACGACACCTGCCCAGGTGGCGGAACTGGTAGACGCGCTAGCTTCAGGTGCTAGTGCCCGTACGGGCGTGGAGGTTCGAGTCCTCTCCTGGGCACCAAATCTTTCGCATAAAGCCCCGAAGCGCTTGCGAAATACCCTCGGGCGGGTGTCGCTTTCCCCATTGTCACCGGGTCGATGCCGGCACCATGGCCGGGCAGCCCGCAACTTCGCGCCGCCGCCTGCAGCAGCTGCCCGGCTGGGCAGCCCGCGTTGCAGCTGCACTCCGGGTTGCGGGCCGGGTGGCCGCCTCTGCCCCTCCCGCCCCTACACCTCCGGCACCAGCACCTCGCGTTTGCCGACCTGGTTGGCGGGGGTGACGACGCCCTGATCCTCCATCTGCTCCACCAGCCGGGCGGCCTTGTTGTAGCCGATGCCCAGCTTGCGCTGGATGTAGCTGGTGGAACACTTGCGGTCGCGCGCCACGATGGCCACCGCCTGATCGTAGAGCGCATCCTCGCCGCCGTCGCCGCTGCCGAGGCCCAGCACCAGGTCGATATCCGATTCGCGGTCTTCGT
>SKWP01000125.1 GCA_007128865.1 Paracoccaceae bacterium | reverse complement strand
GGCGCTGATCGCCACGGACATGATCCGCGGGCTGGAGCAGTTCGCCAGCGCCGTCCCGCTGGGGCGGCTGGGCCAGCCCGGGGAAGTGGCCGAAACCGTCGCCTTCCTGATGTCGGACCGCGCCGGTTTCATCACCGGCGAGGATATCGACGTCAACGGCGGCTTCCTGATGGATTGAACGCATGAATGCTGCCCACTCCCCCCTTCCGGACAAGGCGCGGCCGGCACGCATCGCGGTCCTGTCGGGCTGGATGCTGTATTACGAGCCGCACATGGCGCCGGATTTCCGCGCCCGGCGGCTGGCCTGGCTCGACCGGATCGCGGGCATGCTCGGGGCCGAGGGCGAGGCGCGCAGCTTTGGCCTGGCCATGGACGACGCGACCAGCGGCGCCATCGCCGAGGCTCTGGCCGCCTGGAAACCCGATGCGATCGTCATCGCCCCGGCGATGCCCATGCCGCCGGCATACCTGGTGCGGGCGCTGGCGTCGGTGCCGCGGGTGCCGGTGGTGTTGTGGACCGCCAGCCAGCTTGAGACGCTGCCACCCGATTACGGATCGGTCGCGCATCTGGAAAACAGCGGTGGCGTCGGGCTGGCCATGATCGGCAACATGCTTGGCCGGGCAGGGCGCAGCCCGCGGGTCGTTCCGGGCCGGTGGGACGACCCTGCCGCCCAGGAGGCGCTGTGCCGCGCGGTCAGGGCGGCGGCGGCTGCGGGGCGGGTGACGCGCGCGCGGGTCGGCGTGCTGGGCGCTCCGCTTGACGGATACGACAACGTCAGCGTCCCGCCCGGCGTGCTGGCCGACGGGGTCGGGGCCGAGCTGGTGCCGGTTGCGCTGCCGGAATGGGAGCAGGCGCTTGCCGATGTCCCTGACAGCGCGGCAGCGGCGGTGGCCGACAGCCTGCGGGCCGTCGCCGAGGTCAGCGAGGGGCCGCATTTCGACCGCTCCTGCCGGCTTGCGGCGGCGCTGGAGGGGATTGCCGCGCGTCACCACCTCGATTGCGGGACCCTCAACAGCCATCTCGACTTCGGCAACCGCAACCCGCGCATCGGCATGACCGGCAGCCTGGCGACAAGCTGGCTGACCTCGATCGGCATTCCCTTCACCGACACCGGCGATACGGTGACGGCGATCGCGATGCTGATCGGGCGCCGGCTGTCCGGCACCTCGGTCTATACCGAGCTGAACATGATAGACTACGGCGCCGACGGTATCCTTCTGGCCAACACCGGCGAGGCCGATCTTGCCGCTACCCTGCCCGGCGCGGCCTGGATCGTGCCGGCGGGCGACCTGACCGGCAAGGCGCTGGCCGGCTGCATCCTCGATGCCGAATTCCGCCCCGGCGCGGCTACCATCCTGGGCTTCACGCCGCGACCGGACGCGCCCGGCGGACTGCGGCTGATCGCCTTTTCGGGCGCGGTGGTGGACCGGCCCGACATCGCGCTGCGGGTGCCGCATCACCGCTTTCGCCCGGATCGGCTGCCGGCGCCGGAGGGTTTTGCCCGCTGGATCGAGGCCGGCGCGACGCATCATGCCGCGCTCTGCCTCGGGCCGGGCCTGGCCACGGCTGCGGCCGATGTGGCGCGTCACCTCGGCATCGGTTTCGAGGAGGTCGCATGACAATGCAAGCTACGGATTTCTCGGTCGCGCCCACGCTCGCGCCACGGCCGCCGCGGATTGCGGTCGTTTCGGGGTACATGCCCTATTTCGAGGAGGTGATGCCGCCGACCTACCGGGAAGAGATGGCCAGCCGCGCAAAGGCGACGGCAGACCGGCTGGACGGCACCGGCGAGGTGCTGTTCACCGGCCTGATCACCGATCACGAAACCGGCGCGGCAGCAGGGCGGCGGATCCGGCGGTTCGCGCCCGATGTAGTCGTGATCGCGCCGACGATGGCCGCCCCGGCGGGCTATCAGTGGGCGGCGCTGCGCGACCTCGGGCCGGTGCCGGTCGTGATCCTGAACATCGCCGGGATCGAGACGGTGCCGCCGGACTATACCGCCCATTCGATCGTGCCCAACAGCGTCGGCGTCGGCTGTATGATGATCAACAACATCCTGCGCCGGCACGGGCGCCGGGCGGTGGTGGTGTCGGGGCATGCGGGCGACGGGCAGACCTGGGCCCGCGCGCGCGCCGCCATCGCCGACGCGGCCGTGGCCGGGCGACTGGCGCGCGCCCGCATCGGTGTCCTCGGCACGCCGCTGGACGGCTACATCAACGTGGTCTGCGACCCGGCCGCGCTTCGGGCGGCGACCGGCGCGTCGCTGGTCGAGATCGGCATCGAGGAATTCACCGACCTGTGGCGCGCGGTCCCCGAGGCCGAGGTCGCCGCCCTGTCGGCGGCCTATCGCTGCGCGGTGGCGGTGGCGCCGGACACGGCGGCCAGCACCGATTTCCGCGATGCCACCCGTCTGGCGCTGGCGCTGGAGGGCGCGGTCAGGCGGCACGCCCTGGATGGCGGCACCTTCAACTGCCGCGATGCCTTCGCCGTCGGCAACCCCGAGATCGGGGT
>SKWP01000288.1 GCA_007128865.1 Paracoccaceae bacterium | reverse complement strand
GGCACCGAGATCACGCGGCGCCTGATCGAGCGCATCGGTCGGCAGGCCCTGATCGTGCAGCAACGCCGGGTCGGGGAAAACGCCACTGGTGAGGGCGAACGCTGACGGGCCGCAGCAAAAGGAAACCGGGCGGGCCTCGACGAGGATACTGTTCCTGTTCTGCCGTCGGAACCGAGGCGATAAGGGACGCGCCCGACCCTGGGAGGGCGCGTCGGAACGCCGGAACCGGAGCGCTTTATGCCTGCCAAGCCCCTCCAACCGTTGTGATAATTGCGGCGTTGCAATGCGCCCTCCCGCCCGAAGGGTCGGGCGCGGCCCGGGCTGGTCGCCCGGGCAGAACCTGTGGCGGGCGTGGCGCGGAACAGTACCCGGTTTTGATTGTCGAGACGGCTAGGTGGGAGGCTTTTTCAGCGGCCCGTTAAGCCCTGCTTCATCCGCCTGCTTTAGCCCGGAGCTGGGGGCGAAGATTCGGATTCTGGTGGGATGGGACGGCAAGGCAATGCCCGGCCGGTCATCATCAAGCGCAAGAAGGTCGTCGGTGGCGGCGGGCATCATGGCGGGGCCTGGAAGGTCGCCTATGCCGATTTCGTCACCGCGATGATGGCGTTCTTCCTCTTGATGTGGCTGCTCAACGCAACGACGGAAAGCCAGCGCAAGGGGCTGGCCGATTATTTCAGCCCGAGCCCGCCGATCTACCGCATCTCGGGCGGTGGCGAAGGCGCTTTCGGCGGCGAAAACGCCCTTGCGCAGGACCAGATCGCCGAAACCGCATCGGGCGGCTCAACCGGCCGGCCCGGCATGGAACAGCACGCGCGCGGCGATGTGGCGCCTGACGACGGCATGGGCATGGATGCCGGCGAGGACGCGCTTGCAACGGTTCAGGAGGCGCTGCTGCGCGGCCGGGCCGGCGAAAGCATGGTCAGCGAACTGGCGCTGCGCCACATCGTGACCCGGCTGAGCGACGAGGGGCTGATCGTGGAACTGTTCGACCTGCCCGGCGCACCGCTGTTTGCAGCCGAAAGCGATGCGCCCGAACCGGTGCTGGCCGAACTGGCCGGGCTTCTGGCGACGGCCTTTGCACCGGTTGCCAACGGCATCGCGATCGAGGCGCACAGCCGCAGCCTGCCGCTGGTGCTGGCCGACAACCCGGTCTGGGATGTCACGACCGCACGGGCGCAGCGCTTTCGGACCCTGCTGGAAGCGCTCGAAACCCCGACCGGCCGCATCCGGCGGGTCACAGGCCACGCCGACCGTCGCCCCGCAACCGCAAACCCGGTCGCGGTGCGCAACAACCGGCTGGAGGTTATCCTGCTGCGCAGCAGGCTGTAGCGGTTTGCCGCGCATGCCCGCCGCCGGCGAGCCCCGGTCACGGCAAAGCGCACCAATGCCGGCCCCTTGCGATTCCGGCGACCGGCGGGGCAGTCAGCGCCAGAACTGCCCGAACACCCGCACGAAGGCCGGCGGCACATCCTGGATCGTGTAGCTGCCGATTCGCTGATGGTTGGCAAACACGACCATGCCGAGGCCCGCCACCGCCAGAATGCTTGCCAGCCGGAACCTTCGCCCGTGTGTGAAGGCATTGAGAAAGGACGGCAGGGAAAGCGCCAGCAGGATGACGCCGGAAACTAGGTAGAAATCGCTGTCCATGGCCGCGCTCCACCGGACGGCCGGATTGGCCGTGGCACCGATTATTCCGGTTCCGAGCGCAAAATCAATCTTTCCTGACAGGGCGCCACGCGCAGGATGTTGGTCGTGCCCGGAATATTGAACGGAACGCCTGCCGTTACGACAACCTGATCGTCAGGCGTGGCAAAGCCTTCGGCAAGCGCCGCCCGCACCGCACCGATCACCGCCATCTTGAACCGGCCGACGGGTTCGGTCATCACGCAATGCGTGCCCCAGGTCAGACAGAGCCGCCGCGCGGTGCTTGCATTCGGTGTCAGCGCCAGAATCGGCACATGCGGACGCTCGCGGGCGACCAGCGATGCGGTTGTTCCCGATTCGGTAAAGCAGCAGATCGCGCGGATGTTGGTGGTCTCGGCAATCTCGCGTGCGGCCGCCACGATGCCGTCGGCGATGGTCCGGTGCTCGACCTTGCGCGAGGCATCGATCACCTCGCGCCAGGTCGGGTCGCTTTCGACCTCGATGGCAACCGCATCCATGGTCCGGACGGCCTCTACAGGGTACTGGCCGGCGGCTGATTCGGCCGACAGCATGACCGCATCGGCGCCTTCATAGATGGCCGTGGCCACATCCGAGACCTCGGCACGGGTGGGCATCGGGCTTTCGATCATGCTTTCCAGCATCTGCGTGGCCACGATCACCGGCTTTCCGGCGGCCCGGGCCTTGCGTACCAGACGTTTCTGGATTGGCGGAACATTCTGCACCGGAAGCTCGACCCCCAGATCGCCCCGCGCCACCATCACCCCGTCCGACACCGCGAGGATTTCCTCGAAATCCTTCACCGCGGCCGGCTTCTCGATCTTGGAAAGGATCGCGGCACGCCCGCGGGCCAG
>SKWP01000067.1 GCA_007128865.1 Paracoccaceae bacterium | reverse complement strand
GCCGGGCGAGGTGGTGCTGCTGGCCCCCGCCGCGGCGAGCTTTGACCAGTACCCGGATTTCGAGGCCCGCGGCGCGGGTTTCATCGCCTGCGTCGAAGCCCTGCCGGGATAGTACAGGCCACCCGACGCAAGGATCGCAGTGACGGCAAGGAACCCGGGGCCGACGGTTGGCTATTGGCACTCCTGGCCCGGAACCAAGGCGCGCAGCGCCGCCGGGCAGCGCCCGACCGCCCCGATCGGGCGGGCACCGCCCTTTGTTGCGCCTCAGGTCAAGGCCCGCCCTGTCCCGCAGTGCTGGCTGTCGCGGCCGCAGAGCCTCGGGCGCGGGGGCTTTCGTCAGGTGGCCGACACCAGGCCCGGCGGCGGCCGAAGGCGGGGGGCTGTCTGCCCCCCGGCGCCCCTGCGGGGCGCTCCCCCCGAGGATATTTTTCCAAGGATGAAGGGGCCTGCCCGGGCCTGGCATCACGCCGCGGGCATGGCCAGCATCGCGTCGAGCATGCGGTAGCCGGCCTCCATGCCATCGGCCATCGGGGTGCGCAGCACCGCGTCGCGGGCTTCGCGCGATGCGTAGCGGATATGCATGGTCATCCGCGTGCCGCCGGGGATTTCGGCGAAATCCATGGTCACCACGGCCTCGCCGCCGGTCCAGTCCTCGTCGAAGATCTCGGTATGCACAAGGCGCCGGGGCGCGGCGATCTCGATATAGCGCCCCGACAGGCCCATCCTGCCGTCACCATCGGGATCGGACCATTCCCAGCGCAGCGTGCCGCCTATGCGGAAATCCTGCCGGCAAAGCGTCATCGGCCAGTGCGCGCCCAGCCATTGCGGGATCAGCGCCGGGTCGGTCATGGCCTTCCACACCCTGTCAACGGGGGCGGCGAAATCGCGGATGATCTGCACATCCGTCTGCCCGACGGCAGCGATGGTCAGTCTGTCTTCAGTCATCGGCGCTCTCCTGTCTATCGGTATCGGCCATGGTCTGCAGCAATGTGTCGAGGCGCTGGAAGCGGTCATCCCAGAACGTCCGGTAGGCATCGAGCCAGTCCGCCGCCAGGCGCAGGCCATCGCCACGCAGCCGGCACGGACGGCTGGTGCCGCGCCGGGTCTGTTCGACGAGCCCCGCGGCCTGCAGCACCGCAAGATGGCGCGAAACCGCCGGTTGCGACATCGCAAAGGGCCGCGCCAGTTCGCCCACCGTCGCCTCGCCCTGCGAAAGCCGTTCCAGCAGCGCCCTGCGCGTCGGGTCGGCGAGGGCAAAGAACAGCCGGTCGAGGTCTGGGGCTGCGGACATGCAAGCCAGATTAACAGAACCGTTATATAACACAACCGTTATGTACATGTTGCCCGGCCTGTGACACCACCGCTGGCATCGTCGCCGCAAACCCGCTAGAGTGATCGCAGACCCGGCGAACGGGCGGCAAGTGAGGCAGACGGCAGCACCGCGAGGCAGACAGGCACATGACGGAAATGGTTCACGGCACCGTGCCCGTCCGGGCAGGGGAGCCGATACTCCCGCGGTGGTGGCGGACGGTGGACCGCTGGACGATATCCTGCGTGCTGCTGCTGTTTGCCGTGGGGCTGTTGCTGGGGCTGGCGGCCTCTCCGCCGCTGGCCGAGCGCAACAACCTGCCGCCGTTTCACTATGTCGAACGGCAGGCGTTCTTTGGTGCGCTGGCACTGATCGCGATGCTGCTGACCTCGATGTTCTCGCCCGATCTGCTGCGCAGGCTCGGCGTCCTCGGGTTTCTGGCGTCGCTGGTGGCGGTGGCGCTGCTGCCGTTCTTCGGCACCGATTTCGGCAAGGGCGCGGTGCGCTGGTTCTCGCTCGGCTTTGCAAGCGTGCAGCCGTCCGAGTTTCTCAAGCCGGGTTTCGTGGTGCTTGCGGCATGGATGCTGGCTGCAAGCCAGACAGTGGGCGGTCCGCCGGGCAAGGTGCTTTCGCTGGGGCTGACGGTGGTTGTCGCGGCGCTGCTGGCCATCCAGCCGGATTTCGGCCAGGCGGCGCTGATCCTGTTCGGCTGGGCTGCGATGTATTTCGTGGCCGGCGCGCCGATGCTGCTGCTGGTGGGGCTCGCGGTGCTCACGGTGCTGGCCGGCGTCCATGCCTACAACGCCTCCGAGCATTTCGCGCGGCGCATCGACGGCTTTCTTGCGCCCGATGTGGACCCGCGGACCCAGCTTTACTATGCCACCAACGCCATTCAGGAAGGCGGCTTCTGGGGCGTCGGCGTTGGCGAGGGGCAGGTCAAGCGGGTGCTGCCGGATGCGCATACCGACTTCATCATTGCGGTCGCGGCCGAGGAATATGGCCTGGTTCTGGTGCTGTTCGTGATCGGGCTTTACGCGACCATCGCGATCCGGGCCCTGATGCGGCTGATGCGCGAACGCGACCCGTTCATCCGCCTTGCCGGCACCGGGCTTGTGTGCATGTTCTCGGCGCAGGCGATCATCAACATGGGCGTTGCGGTCCGGCTGTTGCCGGCCAAGGGAATGACCCTGCCCTTCGTGTCCTACGGCGG
>SKWP01000403.1 GCA_007128865.1 Paracoccaceae bacterium | reverse complement strand
GCCGAGGCCCTGCAGGCCAGATGCGCGCAGCTGGTCGCCCGCGGATACCGGGCCGAGGCGATGGCCTTCGATGTCACCGACGCGGCGCAGGTGGCGGCGGCGCTGACCGGGATCGCGGCGCGACACGGCGGCATCGACATACTGGTATCGAATGCCGCCGGCACGCTTCGCAAGCCGTTTCTGCAACAGGAAGAAGCCGAATGGACGCAGGTCATCGATGTGGCGCTTACCGCCTCCTGGCGGCTTGCGCGGGCGGTGGCGCCGGGCATGGTTGCATCCGGTTTCGGGCGCATCCTGCTGGTGTCCTCGATCAACGCGGTGGTGGCCCGGCCCGAGATTCATGGCTATGTCGCGGCCAAGGCCGGGCTGGAGGGGCTGGTACGCGGCCTTGCCGTCGAACTGGCGCCGCACGGGGTGACGGTGAACGGCCTTGCACCGGGCTATATTGCCACCGAAATCAACGCCGTCCTGCGCACCGGCCGGCCGGGGTTCGAGGCCTGGATCAACGGCCGGACGCCGGCGGGCCGATGGGGCACGCCGGCCGATCTGGAAAGCGCCGTGCTGTACCTTGTCGCCCCGTCCAGCCGCTATTCGACCGGCAGTGTCGTCACCGTTGACGGCGGCCTGACCGCAGCAATCTGATTACAGCCGCCAGCCCTTTCGCCCAGCGCCGAGCCCATGCCACCCCTCAACCTGCACGAGCAGAATCCGGTTCGCGGCATCGTTCTGAAGCTTGTCGCGATCTTGTTGTTCACCATCATGTCGGCGCTGATCAAGGTCGGCCGCGAAGTGGTGCCGCCGGGCGAGGCGGTGTTCTTTCGCTCGCTCTTCGCGATTCCGCCGATCCTGATCTGGGCCCTGTGGCGCGGCCGGATCGTTGCCGCGTTTCGCGTCAACAACGGCATGGCGCACGCAAGCCGGGGGCTTGTCGGTGTGGCGTCGATGGCCTGCGGATTCACCGCGCTTGGCCTGCTGCCGCTGCCCGAGGTCATTGCCATCGGCTATGCCGCCCCGTTGCTGGCCACGGCGCTGGCAGCGCTCATCCTGCGCGAAAGGGTGGGGCCGTTTCGCTGGACGGCGGTGGGTGTGGGTCTCGCCGGTGTGCTGCTGATGGTCTGGCCCAGGCTTACGCTGCTGGAAGCGGATGCGGCGATCACCGATGCACAGGCGCTTGGCGCATGGTTCGCGCTTCTGGGTGCGGCGCTGGGCGGGTTTTCGGCGGTGCAGATCCGTCGCCTGACCAGTTCGGAAACGACCATGTCGATCGTGTTCTGGTTTGCCGTCACCTGCACGCTTGCATCGCTGGCGACCCTCCCCTTCGGCTGGGCCTTCCCCACGGGCTGGACGCTGGTGGCGCTGGTGGCGGCGGGGTTGCTGGGCGGCACGGCGCAGATATTGATGACCGAAAGCTATCGACAGGCCGATGCATCGACGCTGGCACCGATAAGCTACACCTCGATGGTCTATGGCCTGGCCATCGGCTATGTGTTCTTTGCGGAAATGCCCGGATGGTGGGTTCTGGGCGGTGCAAGCATCGTGATATCGGCCGGTATCCTGATCATCTGGCGCGAGCACCGGCTGGGAATAATCAACGCCCGGGCCCGCGCGGCCAAGCCGCCGCAGGGTTGAGCGGCATTGCGGCCGTCATGGCCCGAGCGAAAGCGGAGAGGGCGCGCGATGATCCGGACTTCGGCATGACGGCCTGAAACCGCCACGGTTCGAAACCATTCCAAAGCCGAAGAGTGAGAGACCGGACAGCGACCCAGGCGGGAATCGTTACGGCTGCTTCCTTCCGGACCTGACCGGGTTGGCGAAATGCCTGCCCGCGCCGGCCTCTCGCCGCTCAGATAACCCTCGCCGTCCGGGGTTGCAAGGCGCGGCGATTGCTGATGCCGGGCTTTGCGGCTAGTTAATCGGGGCGCGGCGCTGGTGCTGCGGGGCGGGCAGGATGCCGAAACGCGGATATCATCACGGCAATCTCCGTCAGGCGCTGGTCGAGGCGACACTGGACCTGATCGCCGAGAAGGGACCGCAGGGCTTTACCATGGCCGAGGCGGCGAAGCTTGCGGGGGTTTCCGCGGCTGCGCCCTATCGCCATTTTGCAGGGCGCGAGGAACTGATCGCCGAAGTGGCGCGCCAGGGGTACGAGCTGTTCGCCGACCTGCTGGAATACGCCTATGACGAAGGGCGACCGTCGCCGCTGCAGGCGTTCGAGGCCACCGGCCGCGCCTATCTGGCCTTTGCCCGCAAGCATGCCGGCCACTACATCGCGATGTTCGAAAGCGGCATTGCGCCGAATGCGACACCGGAGCTTGCGCAGGCATGGACACGGGCGCAGGGCGTGCTGCTGCGGGCCGGAACCGCGCTGTCGGCGCGGCTTCCGCCCGAGCGCAGGCCGCCCCCGGCGATGTTTGCCGCCCATATCACCGCGATGTGCCACGGCATCGTCGAGCTTTACGCCCGCGGCAAGCCCGGCGCCCGGGCGCCCTTCACGCCCGAAGAACTGCTGGAGGCCGGTGTGG
>SKWP01000451.1 GCA_007128865.1 Paracoccaceae bacterium | reverse complement strand
GGGCGATTCATCCACCCCCTTCCGGCACGCCAAGCGGCGGCCCCGAACATCTACCGCAGGTCAGACCTCGCGGCATAGCCGCAGCGGAGCTACCCCGCTCCGAAGCCACCCGAAAGGGTGGCTTTTTTGTTGGCCTGCGCATAGTTTTTGATGGAAGAAATTGATAGGGACGAGGTGGAAGCCTGTTGGCGAAGCGCAGTCAGATTGCCCTTGTTTTGTTGAGCTCGGGTGGCAGAAAACATTGGGAATTTTCACGCATCCCGGACGCCAGTGGCGAATCAGACCGGATCCGTTTGATCCGTGCAGCAGGCACCGGCAGGCAAGGGTCGTTAGCCGCCGAAGTGATCTGGCCGGTTTCGTATCACAGGTCTACCGGTCGGTATCGAGCGCGATCTCGACATCGAGGAAGGGCGCATACTGCTGGGCGCCGAAGATATCGCCGTCGCCGGCACTGCCCGAGGGGCGCAGGCGCAGGATGGTGAACTTGATCGCAAAGCCCGGGTCATATTCGACAAAGTCGGTGATCCGCGCCGGATCGATGCCGAGGATCGCGCTGACGCTTTCGCGCGACAGCGCGCCCGAGCGCTTGACCGTCTCGTAGGTCTCGCGCTCGCGGAAGATGATGTCGAAGGTGATCTTGTCGGTGCCGGCATTCTTGGACCGGATCGTCTTGGCCAGATCGCCGAGCTTGCGGCGGGTGTTCGTGCCTGCGGTCATGCCATCACCTCTTCACCCACCATGGCGCTGTGGGTCGGAAACAGTGCCAGCGGGTCATCCACCGCCATGGTATGGTTGACCGTCCAGCGGTAGGCCGGCGAGGCCCGCAGCACCTCGTCCAGCACGAAGGAAACGCCGCCCGCGGTTCCCTTCACGTCCGGCAGCCGGGCGTAGAACAGCTGGCGCGTGCCGGTCATCGTCACTTCCTCGGCCATCTCGACGGTCGGGGCGACGCCCTGCACCACAACACACAGCTCGTGGCCGGGCCTGTCCTTGAGCGGCTCCATGTCGCCCATGACGCCGTTGCGTCCAAACACATTGTAATGCAGTTCCCACCCGTCGGGACCGAAACGCTCGCGGGTCTGCTGGCGTGCCCATTCGATGACCGCATCGACATTGGCGATCGTATAGGGGTCCCGGATGCCGGCCATGCCCACGAACCGTTCGCCGACCTTGCCCGAACCTTCCAGCTTTACCCGGAATTCCTGAGCCGGGACAAAGCGCATGCCGGTCACCCGCGTGGTCTTTTCGGCCAGTTGTTCATAGTGACAGTCGGTCATGTCCAGCATGCCGCCGGCAACGAATTCATGAAACGGGTTGGACCGTTCGTACATGGCGTGCCCGGCGACCGAGGCGACGGTGCAGCGCTGTTCGGGTGCCATGGCGGTGACGTCGACATGATCACGGGTGATTTCGCCCATGACCGTTTCCTTGGCGCCGTAGGGCTCGGCGCAGAAGCTTGCACATTCCAGCGCCTTGCCAAGGAAATAGGCCTGCGCCTCGGGAAAGCCGCGGTGCATCGCGGCCGCCGCGAAGATGGCGCTGTCCGACGACCGGCCGCCGATAATGACATCGCAACCTTCTGCCAGCAGCTTCATGTAAGGATGAACCCCGGCCATTGCCACGATCCGGTCGGTCGCATCGAGTTCGGACTCGTCCAGATCGTCGCGCGCGTCGAGCCCCTTCACGGCCGAACCGCTGCGAATTCTTGCGCGAACGAATTCCCGGTCGACCTCGGAATAGAACCAGCCGAGCCGGAACGGCGCGAGACCGTGTCTTTCGGCCAGTTCGCGAATGATCGCCACATACATGTCGACGCGGCTGTTGGTGCCGGTGTCGCCGGCAGACCCGATGATCATCGGCACGCCCGAACGCCGGGCCGCCAGCAGCATCACTTCCAGGTCGTGTTCCTGCCAGGCGCGCGGACTGGCGCAGGTGTCGCTGCCCAGAGGCACCGGGCCGATATCGTCGCTGCCTGAATCGGCTGCGATGAAATCCGGCCCCGCCGCAACGCCGAGGGCAAAGCTTCCAGGCTTCAGGGGCGCAAAGCCCAGATGCCCGTTCGGGCAGATGATCTTCATCGATGCCATGACGATCCTCAGCGGTGTCGGTTCCATGTCGGTTACGGTACAGCTAATCAGACTGAATGCAGGTTTCAGGCCAACAGTGCGATTTGGAATTACCCATGATTTCCAGACCGAAAGGCAGCACCATGACGGCGCGCCGTCACATGCCGCGCGCAATCCACGCAGTTTTGCGCGAGATTCCAGCAATGGTTTTCAAAGCTTTGCCAGGACGCCCCCTTGCCGGGCAATGTCGGCAGCGGCGCCTGCACGGGCCTGGCCACCTCTTTTCATCGGCAGCGAATCCCCTATGCTGGCGCCGTCACGAAGGAGCCGGGCATGGCTGATCAGATCGACTATGGCCAGTTGATGCATCGCGCCATGCGCGGGCTGATCCGGCAGGTGCTGCAGCAGGTGGCCGAGGACGGGCTGCCGGGCGAACACCATTTCTTCATCACCATCGGCACCAACCTGCCTG
>SKWP01000464.1 GCA_007128865.1 Paracoccaceae bacterium | reverse complement strand
GGCGCGATGGCGCTGGCGATGCTGGGGCTGTTCGCCGTCACCCCGCCGGTGGCGCCGCTGGCATGGTTCGCGCTGACCCTGACGGTGCTGTTCAGCGCCTTCAGCTTCCTGACCATCTGTTTTTATGCCCAAGGCGTGGTGACGGCCGAGGCCATGGGCCGCGACGGGCACCTGCGGCTGGCGGCCTGGCGCGAGACCGGCGCACTGCTGGGCGTTTGCCTTGCGGCGGTGGCGCCGACGGTTCTGGCGCTGGGCCTCGAATCGCCCTTTGCAGCCTTTGCCGCCGGCTTTGCCGCCGTGGCGCTTGCGGCGGGCATGGCCATGCGGGCCGAATGGCGGGTCGGTGCGGCGCTGCCGGGGGTGCCGCTGGGCCGCATCCTGGCCGACCGGACGGCGCGGCGGCTGCTGCTGCTCGCGTTTCTCAATGCGGCGCCGGTGGCGGTGACCTCGACGCTGTTTCTGTTCTTCGTCGAAAGCCGGCTGCAGCTGCCGGGGCTGGAAGGGCCGCTTTTGCTGGTGTTCTTCCTGTCGGCGGCGGTTGCGGCGCCGTTCTGGGCACGGCTGGCGCGGCGCACCGGTGCAAGGCCGGCGTTGATGGCCGGCATGGCGCTTTCGATCCTGGCCTTCGGCTTTGCCCTGACACTGGGTTCGGGCGATCTGTGGCCGTTCGTGGCGATCTGTGCGGCTTCGGGTGCCGCACTCGGCGCCGACATGACGCTGCTTTCGGCGATCTTTGCGCGCCGCATGGCGCGGGTGGCCCCCGAGGCGGGCATGGCGTTCGGATTGTGGGCCTTTGCCACCAAGGCCACGCTGGCGCTTGCCGCTGCAACGGTGCTGCCGGCGCTTGATGCGGCGGGCTTCCGGCCCGGCGCCGAGGCCGACGCCGACGCGCTGCGGGCGCTGAGCCTGCTTTATGCCGGTGTCCCCTGTGTGCTGAAATTCTTTGCGCTGGCGCTGCTGGCACGTACCCCTGTCGAGGAGTAACGAGCGATGTCTACCCTGTTGGCTGTCCTTTCCGGAATGGCTCTGGCGGCGCTGCTGGCGCTGGCTGTCAGCCGGTTTGCGGGCTTTCGGGCGCAGCGGCCTTCGGATTATGCCGGAAGCGGCCCGCGGTTCGACCCGCGGATACACCTGTCCGGGCCGATCCTGTGCGAAGGCGTCATCTACGGCCCCGGCGGGCGCGTCAGCTCGCGCTTTGTGGCCGATATGGAAGGTTGCTGGAACGATGCCAGCGGCGTGCTGACCGAACGCTTCCGCTACGACAGCGGCACGGTCCAGAACCGCGAGTGGCGCCTGTCGCTCGGGCCCGACGGGGCGGTGCGCGCCGAGGCCGAAGACGTGATCGGCGCCGGAACCGGCCGCGCCGACGGCCCGGCGATGGAACTGCGGTACCGCATCCGCCTGCCCGAAAGCGCCGGCGGGCATGTGCTGGATGTAGTGGACTGGATGTATCTGATGGACAACGGTACCATCATCAACCGCAGCCAGTTCCGCAAGTTCGGCATCAAGGTGGCCGAACTGGTGGCCACCATGCGGCGCACCGATCCCCGCGCCGCGGTGCGGCCGGTGCAGGCGGCAAGGGCTTGAGACAGGCGGCAATTCGGCAGGAGACATGCGTTGAAGGACTGGAGCGGAAAACGCTGGTGGCTGGTGGGCGCCAGCGAGGGGCTGGGGCGCGCGCTGGCCGAGGTGATGAGCCGGGCCGGCGCCGAGCTGGTGCTGAGCGGCCGCGACGAGGGGCGGCTGCAGGCGCTGGCGGCCGGGCTTCCGGGGCGGTGCCGGTGCCTGCCGGTGGATGTGCGCGATTCTGCGGCGGTGCGGGCGGCGGCGGTCGAGGCCGGGCCGCTTGACGGGGTGGTGTATCTGGCCGGGGTCTACTGGCCGATGTCGGCCGGCGCGTGGGATTTCGAGCGTGCCGAGGCCATGGCCGATGTGAACTTCACCGGCGGGGTCCGGGTTTTCGGGGCGGTGGTGCCACAGATGCTGGCGCAGGGATCGGGGCATATCGTCGTGGTGGGCAGCCTGGCCGGCTTTGGCGGCCTGCCGGGATCGATCGGCTACGGGTCTTCGAAGGCCGGGCTCATGCATCTGGCCGAATCGATGCAGGCCGATCTGCGTGGCAGCGGCATCAGGGTGCAGCTCGCCAATCCCGGCTTCATTCGCACCCGGTTGACCGACCTCAACGAATTCCGCATGCCGTCGATCATGGAGCCGCAGGACGCCGCGCGCCGGCTGTTCGATCACATGCAGACCGACCGCTTTGCCTGCAGCTTCCCGGCCCCTTTCGCCTGGATGTTCCGGCTTGGCCGTCTGCTGCCGGACTGGCTGTATTTCCGGCTGTTCGGGGCCTGAGCCCGGCCAGGTCTGCCCATCAGGCTGCTGAAAAAGGAAGCCGGGCAGTTCCCGGCGAGGAAACTGTTCCTGTTCCGCCATCCGAACCGGAGTGAGTATCCGTCTTGGTCAAGCGGATTTTGGCGTCCAGGTGCGATCAGCTTTTACGAGAGCGTTTGCTGTTTCGAGCAACTTTCGCATGAGGGTGACGATCGC
>SKWP01000098.1 GCA_007128865.1 Paracoccaceae bacterium | reverse complement strand
CTGCGCGCCCTGGCCCCGAAACTGCGCAGCAAGGGGGCGGCGGCCGCGCTGGATCTGATTCTGAGCACCGATGCGGTGGCCCCCGGCATCGCGCTGTCGCCGCTGGTGCGGGGCACGGCCACGCCGCTGTCGGATCGCGCCGCGCGGCGGCTGTGCGCGCGGCTGGAAGCGCTCGGCGCACTGCGCGAACTGACCGGGCGGGCGAGTTTCCGCCTCTACGGGTTGTGACCATGGCGCGGGACGGGCAGGCGTTCGACCGGGAACTGGCGGCGCTGCCGGACGCGCAGCGCCGGCGGGAATGGATGCGCCGGATCGAGGCGGTGCTGTTTGCCAGCGCCGAACCGGTGGAGCGGGCGCAGCTTGCCCGTGTGGTGGGGCAGGGGGCCGATCTGGACATGCTTCTGGCCGATCTGCGCGCCGGTCTGGCCGATCGCCCGTGGGAGCTGCGCCGCATCGGTCAGGCCTGGGCGCTGCGCACCCGGCCCGCCTATGGCCCGGCGATCCGTGCCGCCCTCGCCCCCGCCCCCCGCGAGACCCCGCTGAGCGAACGCGAACTGGCGGTGCTGGCCGCCATCGCCTGGCACCAGCCGATCACCCGTGCCGATCTGGGCGCGCTGTTCGGCGCCGCGGTCAGCCATGATCTGCTGGCCCGGCTGCGCGCCGGCGGTCTCATCGCCCGCGGCCCGCGCAGCCCCGCCCCGGGCGCGCCGCGCAGCTGGGTGACGACGCAGGCTTTCCTGGACCGCTTCGGGCTTGAGACCCTGCAGGATCTGCCCGAACCACCCGCGCCCGCCCGCGGCTGACGATGCCTTGCAGGCTCAGCCGCGGCCTGTTGCTGCCGCACGGTGCGCCCGGAATGCCGACAGGGCATTCCAGAACAGCAGCAGCGCGGTCAGCGCCAGGATGGAAGCGCTGATCGGGCGGGTCACAAGGACGCTCGGATCGCCCTGGGAAAGCACCATCGCCCGGCGGAAATGCTCTTCCAGCATGGGGCCGAGAACAAAGCCCAGCAGCAAGGGCGCAGCCGGAAAGTCGAGCATCCGCATGAGATATCCCAGCAGCCCGAATGCAGCCACGACATAGATATCGAAAGGGTTGTTGTTGACGCTGTAGGCCCCGATGCAGACAAACACGAGCACGGTCGGAAACAGCAGGTGGTA
Source organism: Paracoccaceae bacterium (assembly GCA_007128865.1). Classification (GTDB taxonomy): domain Bacteria; phylum Pseudomonadota; class Alphaproteobacteria; order Rhodobacterales; family Rhodobacteraceae; genus Rhodobaculum. The sequence continues at coordinate 8,787 of SKWP01000098.1, read as the reverse complement.
GGGGATCAGCAGCACCCGCACCCAGAGTCCGATCAGCGGGATGTTCAGGATCAGCAACATCACGTTGCCGATCCAGAAGCTCATGATGAGACCCCAGAAAAGGCCGGGTTCGTCGGTCATCAGCCGGGGACCGGGGGTGATGCCATGCACCATCATCGCCCCGAGCATCAGCGCCATGGTGGCCGAACCGGGGATGCCGAGCGTAAGGGTGGGGATGAAGGCTGTCTGATCGGCTGCATTGTTTGCCGTTTCCGGGGCCATGATCCCTTCGATGGCGCCCTGGCCGAAACGTTCGGGTTCCTTCGACAGGCGCCGCTCCAGCCCGTAGGACATGAATGCGCCGATGGCTGATCCGACGCCGGGCAGGGCGCCGAAGAAAGACCCTATGGCAGAGGCCCGGATGACCGGGCCCACCGAGCGCCTCATGTCATCCCGGGTCGGTTTCATGGCCCTGAAACGGACCGTCTTCATGTCCAGCCTGCGGGTGCCGACATGCCGGATCGAGGCGATGATCTCGGCCACGCCAAACAGGCCCATCGCCAGGGCTGCAATCTTGATGCCGTCGAAGAGCGCGCGCTGATCGAAGGTGAAGCGCAGCGCTCCGGTATACATGTCCATCCCGATGACGCCGGTCATGATACCCAGAACCACCATGGCGAGGCTCTTGATCGTGGAGCCGCTCGAGATGGTCGAGGCAGCGACAAGCCCCAGCAGGATGAGCGCAAAATACTCGGCCGAACCGAAGCGCAGCGCATAGGAAACCATGACCGGGGCCAGGGTCGTCAGCAGGATGATGCCGACGCATCCGCCGATGAAGGAGGCAATGGTCGTCATGAACAGGGCAACACCGGCGCGGCCCTGCCGGCTCATCGGGTAGCCGTCCAGCGCGGTGACGGCGTTTACGGGGGTGCCGGGAATGTTCAGCAGGATTGCGGTGGTGCTGCCGCCGTAGCTGGTGCCGTACCAGATGCCGGCAAGCATGATCAGCGCGGTGGTCGGTTCCAGATAGAAGGTCAGCGGAAACAGCATCGAGATGGCGGCCAGCGGCCCGAGGCCGGGCAGCACGCCGATCAGGGTGCCGAAGAACACGCCGCCAAAGCAGTAGAGCAGGTTTTGCGGGGCAAGCGCGACATTCAGGCCAAGCAACAGATTGTCCAGGATGCCCATGTTACAGGCTCCACCAGAACATGCGGACCGGCAGGCCCAGTCCGACGCTGAAGATCAGCCAGCTCAGCAGGCTGAGACAGACGCAAAGCGCAGCGATGGTCCGGGGCCGGATGCGCCCCTCGGCGGGGGCCGCGAGCACGATCAGCAGGCAGATTGCCGGAATGAGCCCGAGAGGGCGGATGGCCATGCCGAAGGCGATGATCCCGGCCAGAACCAGCCCCGCGACGAGCGGCTCGCCGGTGGGCCAGTTTCCGGGGCGGCGCAGGGCCTGTACCGTCAGGACCGCGCCCAGCGTGGCAAGGATCACCCCCAGGCCCAGCGGAAACATCCCGGGCCCCATGCGGGCAACCGTGCCGAGACGGTAATTTGCATAGGCATAGGCCGCAAAGGCCAGGCCGACCGTCACGAGCAGCAAGCCGCCGATGATGTCACGAGGGTCTCTTCTGTGCATTCCCGAACCGCGCTGGAGAATGGACAGGCCTGCGGCGCTGGCTGGAGGCTGCCACTGAAACAGGGCACGGCCCGGCGCGTTCGCTTCGCGCCGGACCGTTTCGTGGTATTGCCGGATCAGTTGGTGATACCGAGCTCTGCGGCAATGTCGATCAGCTGCCGGTAGGAGGTCACGACCAGATCGGTGAACGCATCCGTGGGCATGTGGAGCGGCTCGCCGCCGGTCTGGGCGAAGAATGCCTCGGTCTCCGCGGTCGCGAGGATCCCGGCGAGGTCTTCGTTCAGCCTGGCCACCAGATCCGCATTCAGACCGGCCGGGCCGAACAGCCCCCACCACTGGCTCATGGCGGCGTCGGGAAAGCCGAGTTCGCCCACCGTCGGCGTATCCGGCAGGGCGGCATTGCGTTCCGCGCTGCTGATCACGATCGCCGACAGGCTGCCTGCCTCGATATGGGGCAGGGCCTGGATCATGCTGGAATAGAAGAAATCGACATGGCCGCCGATCACATCCGTCAAGGCTGCCGCGCCGCCGGGGTAGTGCACCGCGATCAGGTTCAGGCCGGCCTCCCCGCCGAGCAGTTCCGAGGCAAACTGGTTGATCGTGCCGACGCCGGCGGTCGCATAGGTGACCGGGCGCTGTGCCGAGACGGCAACCAGCCCTTCGAAACTGGTCGCGTTCAGGGACGGACCGGCCGACAGGACCAGCGGGACACCGCCGACCATGTTGATATGGGTGAAATCCTCGACCAGATCATAGGGCAGGTCGGCACTGACCGCGGCATTCATCAGAAACGAGCTGGAGTTCAGCAGCAGCGTGTAGCCGTCCGCCTCTGCCATCGAGACCTGCAGCGAGCCGATGCTTGTCCCGGCGCCCGGCTGGTTCTGGACGATGACGGGCTGTCCCCATTCGGCCGCAAGCTTGTCGGACAGGTAGCGGCCGACGATATCGACGGCGCCTCCGGCCGGGAAAGGCACGACCAGCGTGACCGGACGGGTGGGGAAATCGGACGCTGCCCATGCAGGCCCGGCAGTGATGGCCGTCGCAGCAGCGACGGCCCAGAGAACGTTTCGCATAATCTCCTCCCTCATGCGCAGATTTTCGGCGTCGTTTCGTCTTTCCGGGCAAGCGTCTGCCATGACGCTGCGTTCCGGATCGCCTTGGTCAGTCCGGGATCTCCTGTGCCAGGAATTCCGGGAACAGGTCGGCTGCCTGCCAGCGCTGCCGGAACAGCTGCTGGTCGAAGGCGAAATCGAGCAGCATCTGGACCGATGGCCGGTTTGCGGAAAAGCTGTAGCTGTGCAGCGGCAGATCCCTGAGTGCGGCGGGGACCGGGGTTACGAGGCTTCCGTCGGCACGGGCCATCCCGAGAGACCGGCTGAAGACATCCACGAGTTCCGCGACAAGCCAGGGGGCCTTTTCAAGCAGGTCGCTGCGCAGGGCGAGCACATGGTTCACCGGAAAGACGCCCGTGCGTTCGAACCATGCGCCCGCGGCGCTGTCTGCGTCCGGGATGACCGACCGCAGCCCGTCGAGGCTGCCCTTGAAGCCCGTGATGGCATCCACCGCACCCGATTTCAGCAGATCGAGCAGGCTTTGCCCGGGTTCGGCATAGGAGACATATTCGGGTTCGGCATAATCCAGCACATGCGCGTCTTCCTGCACCACCCAGCGGGTCTGCTCGGGCTTGATGCCGTATTCACGGTCCAGAATGCCGCGCACCCAGACGCCCGTCGTCTGCGGGAAAGAGCGTACCGCAATCCGGCGCCCGACGAGATCGGCAGGGCCGCGGATGTCGGAGTCTTCCGGACAGAGCAGCGAGCCATGATGGAACCCGCGCGTGACCGGCAGCGGCAGGCCGGTGATGGGCACGCCGCGTTCCCGCGCCTGTGCCAGGGTGACGACCGGCATCTCTGTCAGGTCGAACTCCATGTCGCGGATCATGCGGCGAAAGGCGGGGGGCAGCGGGTTGACCTCCACGAGGTCGAACGCGATCCGGTCAGAGGCAGCCTGCCCCTTCCGGATCGGAACGACTTCGGGCGTTTTCCCGATGGCACATCGCAGCGTAAGCGGTTCGGCCATGAAAACCGGTTCCTTCTGCTGTTGGGCGGGCAACGCCGTCCGGGCCGCCGATTCAGTCCGGACGATGCGCGCAGAGGCCCGGAGGATGGCACAGAACCACCCTTCCCGCAAATTCAGGTTGCTGTTAATGCTATGCCGTTTTGGTATAGGCCGGCGATGGCGTGGCGTCTGAACCTCAAGCAGCTGGAAGCTTTCCGGGCCGTGATGCTTGCCGGAACAACGACGCGCGCGGCCAGGGCCATGCATCTCAGCCAGCCGGCGGTCAGTCGCCTGATCCGCGATCTCGAGCAACGCGCCGGTGTCGCGCTGTTCGATCGGCACAGGGGCCGTCTTGTCCCGACACGCCATGCGGCATGGCTGTTCAGCGAGGCCGAAGAGACACTGGCGCGGCTCGATACGCTGGACAACGCCTTGCGCACCGCGCCGCGAAGTGCCGCGCTGACGCTGCGCCTGGTGGCGAATACCGCGATGGCCTTCGGGGTGCTGCCGCCGGCCGTCGCGGAATTCCGCAAGCGATATTCGGGCGTCAAGGTATCGACCGAGATCGTGGTGCGGCGCGATAACCGGCGCTGGATCAACGAACAGAATTTCGATCTGGCAGTGACGATGCTGCCGATCGAATATGCCGAGGAGGCGCTGCTGCCGCTGGTGCGGGTGCCGGCTGTCTGCATCCTGCCCCATGGCCACCCGCTGACCCGGCTTGCCGAGATTCATCCGCAGGATCTGGACGGTGTCGAAATGGTCGCCCTGCCGGCCGACAACCTGACCCCGGCCCGGCTGGGCACGCTGTTCCGCAGCAAGGGGCTGCACATGAACCTGGCCATCGAGGCGCAGACGGTGGTTGCCGTCAGCTCCTATGTCGCCGAAGGCCTCGGGGTGGGTATCGTCGATCCGTTCACCGCGCGCAGGTTCCAGCCCATGGGAGTCACGATGCGCCCGTTCGTGTCGCCGATCGACTACCGCTATGGCGTGGTGTTTCCGCTTCGCCATCCGCGATCGGGGTTCGCCGACAGCATGGTCGATCTGGTCAGGGCAGAGATGATGGCCCATCTTCCGGCCCGGAATGCGGGGCAGGCGGCGGCGCAACCGGATGGCTGAGGCTCAGCTGCGCGCGCATTCGCGGACCAGATCGAGAAACCTGTCCAGTGCTGCAGTCGGATGCGCGCCGGATCTGCGCAACACACAGATGTCGCGTTCCGGCAGCGGCACCGTGATGTCCAGGGGAACGACGGCGCCGGCGGGGTCATTGCCGAACTGGCGCAAGGTCCGGAAGGCGATCAGGTCGGAGCTGGTGAGCAGCGCGCGCACCAGCGCGTCCGAGCTTGTCTCGACGCGCCCTTGCGGCACCGGCAGGCCCTGGGCCAGGAAATATCTTTCCAGCAGGTTGCGCGTCATCGTGCCCGCCGGGGGCAGGATGAATTCATGGGCAAGCATCTCTTCAGGGCGGATCCGGCCGCGCCGCACGAGCGGATGGCCGCGGCGCACGAACAGCCCCAGCCGGTCGCGGACGAAAGGCTCGACCAGGATGCCGTCCAGATGGCTCTTTTCGGGCAGGGCGCAGAGCAGGGCATCGAGATCGCCGCCGTGCAGCGCGGCAATCAGCTGGTCGATATGGCCCTCGACGGTCCTGATCGAGATCTCCGGGTGCCTTTCGAGCATGCGCCCGATCGCCTGCGGCAGCACGGCACTGCGCGAATAGGCCAGCGCGCCGATCTGGACCTGCCCGGATGACGGCCCCCTTGCCGAGCGCACATCGTCGAGCATGCGCGACATTTCGGCCAGGACACGCCGGGCCGTCATCGCCACATTCTCGCCTGTCGGGGTCGGGGTCATGCCGGTCGGAAGACGTATGAAGAGCGCCGCACCGGCATCGGTTTCCAGAACCCGGAGCGAATAGGAAACGGCCGCCTGTGACACGCCGAGCGCATTTGCCGCGCGCTGGACCGAGCGGAAATCGCGCACCGCAACAAGCGCGTGCAGGTGAATGCTGTCGATCAGCATGCCGAACAGGGCAGAGCTGCCGGATACCCGCGCGCCGGGATAGCGGGTGATCTGGGGGCGGCAGTGGCGCAGCTCGGCCCGGATGGTTGCGCAGCGCCTGGCAACGGCGGCGCCTTCGGTCGTGGGGACGACCCGGGCGGCGCCCCGGTCCAGAAGGCTGTGGCCGAAGTATGCCTCGAGCAGGGCCACCGACCGGGACACCGCGGAAACCGACCGGCGCAGCCGCGCCCCGGCGCTGGTGAAACTGCCGGTCGCGCATACGGCCGCAAGGGCGCGCAGGTGCCGCAGGCTGATCGATGCTCCGCGCCCGGAAATCGTCATGACGGCCCCGCATCCCGGCAGAGTTTGCCTCGCATGTCGAAAATAATGCAACAGGCCGGGTTTCCCGGCAATCCGGTATCTTTCCGGTTCGTGTCCCTGAAGCCCCTTGTGCCCGCGGCCTGACATAAGCAGAACGCAACACATCGCGACAGATTGGAATGGCAAACCGCGATGCGCTCCGGCATCAAGGGCGGGCTGTAAAGGGAGGACTACCATGCAACATCTGAAGCGGGTTCTGGGCGGCGGAGCGCTGGTGCTTGCGGTTTCGGCAAATGCCGCGCTGGCGGATTATCCGAGCCGGTCGATCACCATCGTCGTGCCTTTTGCTGCCGGGGGAAACACCGATATCATTGCAAGGATCGCGGCCGATCACCTCGCGCGCGAGCTTGGCCAGCCGGTTGTCATCGAGAACCGTGCAGGCGGCGGCGGCACCATCGGGGCCGCGCTTGTCGCCGAAGCGGCACCCGACGGTTATCGTCTGCTTTTCGGTGCCACCGGCACGCATAATGTCAACCCCAACCTCCGGGATGTCGGCTATGACCCGGTTGCCGATTTCACCCCGATCAGCACCGCGGTGGTCTCGTCGGTCCTGATTGCGGTGCATCCTGCGGTGCAGGCCGATACGCTGGAGGAATTCATGGCCCTGACCGCATCGGATGCGGGGGCGATGATGAATTTCTCCTCCGGCGGGGTGGGTACCGTGGCGCATGTGGCAGGGGAGCTTTACAACGACCGTACCGGCTCGCAGCTGCTGCACATTCCCTTCGGTGGCGCCGGCGAGGCGCTGAACGATCTGGTCGCCGGGCGTGTCCAGGTCAACATGAACAACCTGCCGAGCTTCCTGCCGCATATCGCCGCCGGGTCGGTGCGGCCGCTTGCCCTGGCCGCCGAGACGCGCAGCGCGCTGTTGCCGGATGTGCCGACCACGGCCGAAGCAGGGCTGGATGATTTTGTCCTCGGCTCCTGGTTCGGGCTGCTGGGCCCGGCGGGTCTGCCGCAGGATGTCGTCGATGCGCTCTCTGCGGCGATGTCGACGCTGGACCAGAACGAGGATGTGATCGCGCGCTATGCGGCCATCGGTGTGGAGCCGATCCCTTCGGCAAGCCCCGAGGCCTTTGCCGACTACATGGCCGCCCAGTACATCTGGTGGGGCGAGGTCCTGGCCAATCCCGTTTTCCAGCAGTGACCGCCCGGGGCGGGTGACCGTCCGTTCGCGGTCGTCCGGGAGGAGAGCCCTCGAGATGGCAGGCCTTGCAAGCTGGGGGATGCTGGGTGCCGTGGGCGCGGTTGCGTTCTGGCTGGCGCTCGGCTTCGGCTGGGGTTCGGGGCCGCGTATCGGCTCTGCGCATCTGCCGCTGCTGCTGTCAGGCCTGCTGACAGCGGTGGCGGCCTGGGGGCTGGTCGATACATGGCGCCGGCGGATCGGGGGAACCGCGGTGCAATGGCGTCCCCTGATCGCCATCTCTGCCGCGGTGGTGTTCTTTGCCGCGACGGTCGAGCGTCTCGGCCTTGTCCCGGCAGTCCTGGTCAGCATGGTGATCGCCTATCTGGGGCAGAGCGAACGGGGCCATGCCCGGTTCGTGGTCTTTGCCGCGGGCTTTGCCGCGCTGGTCTGGCTGATCTTCGCGAAGGGTCTCGGCCTGCCGATGAGGGCATTTGGCGGTTAGATCATGGATAACATAATCCTTGGCCTGTCCACGGCGCTGATGCCGGTCAATCTGCTCGCCTGTTTCGGGGGCGTCCTGCTTGGTACGGCGATCGGGGTCATTCCCGGCATCGGCGCGATGGCCGCTGTCGCGCTGGTTCTGCCGCTGACCTTCTCGCTCGATCCGCTGACCGGGATCGTGATGCTGGCGGGTATCTATTACGGCGCCGAATATGGCGGTTCGACAGCCTCGATCCTGCTGAACCTGCCCGGCACGCCTTCGAATGCGATCACCTGCCTTGACGGCTACCCGATGGCGCAGAACGGCCGGGCGGGGGTGGCGCTGTTCATCACCACCATCGCCTCGTTCGTGGGCGGCACCATCGGGATCATCATGCTGACGCTGCTCAGCCCGGTGATCACGGGTCTGGCAATGGCGTTCGGCCCGGCGGAATATTTCGCACTGATCCTGCTGTGTTTCGCCGCCGTCGCCGCGATCGGCGCCGATGACATGAAGAAGAATGTCGCCATGCTCCTGCTCGGCGGCCTGGTCGGGCTCGTCGGCATCGATATCTATGACGGCGTGGCGCGCTACACATTCGGTCAGCCGCAGCTGATCGACGGGCTGTCGCTGGTTCCCGTGGCCATGGGGCTTTTCGGCCTGTCCGAGATCATCCTTTCGGCCCGCTCCGGGGCCCTGCGCGCGCGGCAATCGATTTCGCTGCGCTCGATGCTGCCCACGCGCGAGGATTGGCGCCGCATCGGTTTTCCCATGCTGCGCGGCGCCGGGTTCGGCTGTCTCTTCGGGCCGCTGCCCGGCACCGGCCCCTCGGTCGCGGCGCTGACCAGCTATGCGGCCGAGCGCAAGCTGTCCCGCGACCCGCAGTCGTTCGGCACCGGGCGCGTCGAGGGCATCGCGGCGCCCGAGGCCTCGAACAACGCAGCCGTCCAGACCTCGTTCATTCCGACACTCAGCCTGGGCATTCCGGGCACACCGACCATGGCAATCATGATCGGGGCGCTGATGATCCACGGGATCGTTCCCGGCCCGATGCTGATGCAGAACCAGCCGGGTCTCTTCTGGGGGCTGGTGATGAGTTTCTGGATCGGCAACCTGCTGTTG
>SKWP01000179.1 GCA_007128865.1 Paracoccaceae bacterium | reverse complement strand
TGACATGCTGGCTGACGGCGCTTTGCGTCACGCCCAGTTCCTCGGCCGCGCGCCCGAAACCGCGCAATCGCGCGACAGCCTCGAAGGCACGAAGCGCCGTATAGGGGAGCAGGCCAGCCATATTAGTACAGCTTACATGCCTCATTATGACTGCGCAATGGCACCGATAGTCCGGTAGCCTTAGACTTGGCCAAACCACCCTTTCGCAATAGGCGCTGCATGGCCCGCCTGCCCGCTTCCGAAGCCATCTCCGCCGATCTGCGTGCGGGCATCGTCAACATGCTGCGCGGCTGCGCGGGCCTGCGACCGGGTCAGTCGCTGCTGATCCTGACAGAACCGCCCGGGTCCATGCATTATGACCCCGGCCTTGCCCCTGCCATAGCCGCGGTGGGCCGGTCCATCGGCCTGCGTGTCCAACGGCGGGTACTGGCCCATTGCCCCAGGGCGTCGGCCCCGCCCGGCCCTGTGATGCAGGCCATCGCCGCAGCCGACCGTGCGCTGTTTCTGACCCGGCGCGGGGACCAGTTGCGCTTTGACCCGATCCTTGCCCAAACCGCGCCGGTCATGTGCTATGCGCTGGACCGCATGATGCTGGCTTCGGATTACGGAACGGCCGATCATCGGGCCTTTGTCGAACTGCTGGCCTGTCTGAATGCCGCCCTTGCACGGGCGCGGCATGTGCAGGTCACCTGCCCGCTCGGAACCGATTTCGAAGGCCCCGGCGCCCGTTTTCCCGAAACCGGCGGCGAGGTGAGCATCCGCCGTTTCCCGCTGTCGGTCTTTACCCCCGTCCCGGCGGCAGGCTACCGGGGCACGATCGCCGTCGCCGGGTTTCTGACCGGAACCGGCAAGTCCCGATACGACCCTTGCGACCTCGCGCTTGCGGATGTCCTGCGGATCGGTTTCGACGGCACGCAGATCACCGGCTTTGCCGGAGCGGATGCGGATGCCGCAGGCGCGCATTACGATCATGTGGGCGCGATTCTGGGAACCAGGGCGCGGTGCGTGCATTCCTGGCATGCGGGCATGCATCCGGGCTGCGCCTATCGCATGCCGGCAGCCGCGAATGTCGAACGCTGGGGCAGCGGCGCATTCGGCAATCCGCGCGTCCTGCACTTCCATACCTGCGGCACGGTTGCACCGGGTGAGATTTCACTCAATGTCATCGATCCGACGATCCGGATCGATGGCGTGGCGGTTTGGGAAGACGGGCGCCTGTATCCCCGACGCGTCGAAGGCGGCGACGCGATTCTGGCGCGCCATGCCGGACTGGCAGCCCTGTTCGCCGCGCCGGAAACCGAGATCGGCCTGGCCCCTTCCGGGCGCCTGTGTCTGGGGGTCAGTGAGCCAGCAACTGGCTGAGGAATTGCGCGGCGCGATCCGTCCTTGGCGCTGTGAAGAATTTCTCGGGCGGGGCAACCTCGACGATCTCGCCCTCGTCCATGAACACCACGCGGTCGGCCACGCGGCGCGCAAAGCCCATCTCATGCGTGACAACGATCATCGTCATGCCGTCGCGTGCCAGCCCTTCCATCACATCCAGAACCCCGGCGATCATCTCGGGGTCCAGCGCCGAGGTCGGTTCGTCGAACAGCATGATCTTGGGCTGCATGCACAGCGCCCGCGCGATGGCGACGCGCTGCTGCTGCCCGCCCGAAAGCTGCGGCGGATACTTTGCCGCCTGTTCGGCGATCCGCACCTTTTCCAGATAACCCATCGCAAGCTCGCGCGCCTTGGTCCGCGACATGCCGCGGTTGCGCACCGGGCCCAGAACCAGATTGTCCAGCACCGTCATGTGCGGGAACAGGTTGAAACTCTGGAACACCATGCCGACCTCGCGGCGGATCTGTTCGATCCCCTTCATGCCCGGCCGCACCTCCTTGCCGTCCACATGCAGGGTGCCTTGCTGGTGTTCCTCAAGCTGGTTGATGCAGCGGATCAGCGTCGATTTGCCCGAGCCCGAGGGGCCGCAGATCACCACCTTTTCACCCCGCGCCACGGTCATGTTGATGTCGTAGAGCGCCGAGAAATCGCCGTACCATTTGCACAGGCCGGAAATCTCGACCAGGGGGCGGTCGCTTGTTGCGGTCATGGTCTGCCCTCAGCGGTGGTGACTTCGCCCTGCGCGGGCTTCCAGCCGCGCAAAGACGAATGCAAAGAAGTAGCACAGCGCGAAATACATCGCCCCCACCAGTATCCATGTTTCAAAGACCTTGGTGGTGCTGGCCGCAACCTCGGTGGCCAGGAAGGTCAGCTCCTGCACGGAAATCAGCGAGATGATCGCGCTGTCCTTGATCAGTGTGATGAACTGCCCGGCCAGCGGCGGCAGTATCTTGCGGATGGCCTGCGGAAAGATGATGTCTCGCAGCAGGTTGAAACGCGACAGGCCGATTGCGCGCCCCGCCTCCCACTGGCCCTTCTTGATCGACTGGATACCGGCCCGCACGATTTCGGTGATGTAGGCGGCCTCGAACAGCGCCAGGCAGATAAGCCCCGACAGGAAGTTGCTGAACAGGCGCGGGTCGCCAAAGGCGAACCGGAAGAACGCGT
>SKWP01000450.1 GCA_007128865.1 Paracoccaceae bacterium | reverse complement strand
TCCAGCGCCTCGCCGGCGTCCATGTCGAGCACGAAGGTCAGGTCGGGTTCCAGCCCGGTGGTCAGCGCGTGCAGCCTGTCAACCAGCGCCCGCAGGTCGCCGCGCGCCGCGCCCTGATAGACGCGGGTGGAATCGACAAAGCGGTCGGATACCACCACCTGCCCGGCATCCAGCGCCGGGCGGATGGTCTTTTCCAGATGATCGCGCCGGGCGGCGGTGAACAGCAGGCATTCGGTTTCGGCCGACCATCGGGCGGTATCGCCCTCGACCAGCAGGCGGCGGATCTGTTCGGCGCCGGGCGCGCCACCGGGTTCGCGGGTCAGCACCACCGGGTGCCCCGATGCGCGCAGACTGTCGGCCAGCAGCCGTGCCTGGGTGGACTTGCCGCAACCGTCGATACCTTCGAAGGTGATGAGGCGGCCGGCGCAGGGGCTGGCGGCGGCCATGTTCAGAACACCGCCGCCTCGCCCATGATGCGGCGCATGGCAACCGTTGCGGCGTTGCGCATCCGCACCACGAAACCGCCGCGCGGCACATCCTCGGCCGCCACCAGCGGCACCCGGACGTCCTGCAGGTCGGGCACCGATATCACCAGTTCGGCCAGCTGCTGACCGCGGCGCACCGGGGCCTCGATCGGGCCGCGATAGAGGATTTCGCCGTTCAGACCGCCCTGAACCGATGCCGGCACCAGCAGTTCGACATCCTCGGCCACCATCAGGCCGACCCGCGCGGCCTCGCCCATCCAGACCTCGGCCTCGGCCAGCCGGTCGCCGGCGCGCAGCGCATCGCGCTGCACGAACTGCCGGAAGGCCCAGTTGATGATCCGCTCGGCCTCTTCGGCGCGCTCGCGTTCGCTGGCCAGCCCGCCGATCACGAAGACGATGCGGCGGTTGCCCTGCCGGGCCGAGCCCGTCAGGCTGTAGCCTGCTTCCGAGGTGAAGCCGGTCTTCAACCCGTCAACGCCGATCCCCGCAGCCAGCAGCGGCAGGCGGTTGTCCTGGGCGATGTTGTTCCAGGTATAGTTTTCTTCCGACAGATAAGGATAGTAGCGCGGAAAGCTTTCGATGATGTGGCGCGCCAGAATGGCCAGATCGCGCATGCTCATCCGGTGTTCGGGGTGCGGCCAGCCCGAGGCATTGGCGATGGTGGTGTTGCGCATGCCCAGCGCACGGGCGCGTTCGGTGGCCAGGCGCGCAAAGGCTTCCTCGGTCCCGGCCAGCCCTTCGGCAACCACAACCGAGGCGTCGTTGCCCGACAGCACCGCAATCCCGCGGATCAGATCCTCGGCGGTGGGGCGGTGGCGTTCTTCCACGAACATGCGCGAGCCGCCCATCAGTCGGGCGCGGGTGGATACGCTGAAGGTGGTGTCAAGCTGGATGCGCCCGTCCTCGATCGCCTCGAACAGCATCGTCAGCGTCATCAGCTTGGACATCGACGCCGGCGGCAGCGGCACATCGGCGTCCTTTTCCAGCAGCACGGCGCCGGTGCCCAGATCGATCACATAGGCGGCGGTGGCGCGGGTCTCGAAACTGGCTGCGACGGGCTGCGCCAGAACCGTGGCGGCTGCGACAAGGCACAGGGAACGCATACCGCGGGCGATGCGGGCGGCGGCGGCGGGCAGCATGAGGGCGAACATCGGGTGCGGGCTCCTCGGTTCGATGCGGCAGGGGCGCGGCGGTCAGGCACGCCGCGCGGAGGCCGGGGGCTGCGGCCGCAGATTCGCCGCGCCGCTATCGTGCCACGGCATAGGCGTCGGTAAAGCCCATCTGCCGCACATTGGCAAGAACCTGCCCGCGTTCGTCGACCGTCCCGGCCGGGCCGACCGTTACCCGCCAGAAGGTCTTGCCCTGGCTCTGCTCTTCCAGGACATTGACCTTCAGGCCGGCCGAGCGCATCTGCCGCGCGGTGCGCGAGGCGTTGTCCTGAACGCTGAAGATGCCGATCTGAATAAAGGGCCTGTCGATGGCCGGGGCAGCGGCCGCCTGCCGCTGCGGCGCCGCGGCTTCGGCCCGCGAAATGGCGGCTTCGGCCGAAGCGGTCACATCGGAAATCGCGCCTTCGGCCATGCGCGGGCTCGTGCGCTGGGGCGTCCGGTCGCTGCTGCCGGGCCGAAGCGAGGCGACGGCGATACCGCCATCACGCATGGCGCGCACGCGCGGCTGCGGGGGCGTTTCCGTTTCCGCGGCAGGCGCGGCGGCGGTTGCCGCCGGTGCGGGCTGCGGCGGCGGGGCAGCCGCGGCAACCGGTTCGGCAGGGGTTTCCTCGCGGCGCAGGGCGGTAACGTTCAGCACCGTCGGCGCCCCCGCCAGAATGCCCAGCGTCGCCGCCGCATCCGATGAAACCTGAAGCCGGGGCCCCGGATTTTCCCGTTCGCGGCGGAACAACGCGCCGATGACGAATTTGCCGTTGGTGTCGTTGCGGATGATCACCCGCTCGGGGTCGCCGGCCTCGGGGTGCGCCACCCAGACCCCGCCCAGCGATGGCCGGCCGTCCCACAGGCCCGGTTCATCCACCTGAAACACATCGGGCGCCTCGACATCGCGTTCGACCATGCG
>SKWP01000312.1 GCA_007128865.1 Paracoccaceae bacterium | reverse complement strand
TGATGCCGGCGGCTGTGGCTTACCGGTGCAGTGATGCCTCAGCCCGTAGCATCTTGCAATCACCCGAACCGCGAATGCTTGGCGCTAACGGATGTCGTTGATACAAGATGGCGTGTGTGTATCGGTGGGGTGTCGTGACGGCACGGCACCGCAAGGTGGGCACGCGGGCGACATGGTGCCCGGGGCTGCGGGAAGTAACGTGATGCGGATCATCTGTCCGAGCTGTCTGGCGGAATACGAGGTCGACGATGCCGCCATCCCCCAGTCAGGGCGCGACGTCCAGTGTTCCAATTGCGGCCATGCCTGGTTCCAGCCGGGCCCGGCCCAGCCACCGCGCGACGACACGGACACAGGGCCGGAACCCGGACCCGACCCGGCCGAACCCGAACCCGGGGTTGCAGTGTCCGGAAGCGCCGAACCGGACGATCCGGCGCGCAATGATCCCGCGACAGCCGGGCCTGATGACGCAGCCGAAGCCGAAGCAGACGCGGAAACAGACGCAGACCCGGAAGCAGACGACGAAAGCCCATCGCCCGACCTGCCGCGGCGCCAGATCGACGAGGCCGTGCTGCGGGTTCTGCGCGAGGAAGCCGAGCGCGAAGCCCGCGCCCGCCGCGCCGAAGCCGGCCTGATCGAGACCCAGCCGGAACTCGGGCTCGAGCAGGTGCCGCCACCGCGCCCCGAACGCCCCCGGCGCCAGATCATCGGCGAGTCCGCTCCGGCAAGGCCAAGGCCACCGAAGCGCGAGCGTGCCGCCACGCGCGACCGCCGCTCTGCAACCGGGACCACCGACAGCCCTCCGGAGGCTCTGCCCGAAGCGCCAACCACGGGGCGTGCGCGCCTGCCCGATATCGAGGATGTCAGCCCGACGCTTCCCGGTTCGGCCGGCGCAGGCGATGACGGGACCGGCTTCGAGCTCGAGGAGGTCAGACGCCGCGGCCGCTTCAGGGCCGGATTTCTGGGAATGCTTGTTCTGGCCGCGTTTGCGCTGCTGATCTATGCGCTTGCACCGCAGATCGTGACCCTTGTGCCCGCGGCAGAACCGGCGCTTTCGGCCTATGCCGGTGCGATGGACAGGGCGTGGTTGTGGATGTCCGCCACCATCGATGCCGCCATGCGCGCGATCCTTGAACGGCTGACCTGAGCCCCGCGGCGGTCAGCTTTCCACAAAGCGCGCCTTCCAGCCCGGCAGACCTGATACCGTGTCGGGATCGGCGCAGTAGACGCCACGCGCAATGGCACGGGCAAGGCAGCAGGCGGCGGCATGCCCGACCCGAAAGGCCGTTTGCCGTGCGTCCTGCACCCGGCGCCGGCCGGTGGACAGGGCAAAGACCAGATCGCCATCCATCAGCGTGTGGGAAGGCACCAGCGCGCGGGCAAGCCCGTCATGGGCGGCAATGGCCAGTCGGGTGCATTGCGCCTGATCGAACGCGACATCGGTTGCCACGATGGCGATGGTGGTTGCGCTGCCCGCCCTCTTGCCCGGAAGGGGCGCGTGCGCGGGGTTGTGATGGCTGGCCGGCGCCGGGCCAAGACCGCCGAATTCGGCGCCGAGTTCCCACGGCGCAGCCCAGAAATGCGGCCCGTCGCCCACCGTTGCCGCACCCATCGCGTTGACGGCCGCAACTGCCCCCACCCGCGCCCCGCAATCGAGCACCGCCGATGCCGATCCGAGCCCGCCGCGCAACCCGCAAAGCGTGGCCCCGGTGCCTGCACCGTGGCTGCCAAGGTCAAAGTCGGGCGCCGCCGCTGCAAGCGCCGCGCGGCCAAGCGCCGGGTACGGGTTTTCCGGCCAGTCCTTTGCGCCGCCGTTGAGCAGGTCGAACAGGATCGCCGCCGGCACGATAGGCACCCGCTGCCCACCCACGTCAAAGCCGCGCCCGGCCGCGCGCAGGGCATCCGCCACCCCGGAGGCGGCAGCGAGACCCAGCGCCGAACCGCCCGCAAGCACGATCGCGTCGGCCTGCTGAACCAGACGGTCCGGAGCGAGAAGATCGGTTTCACGGGTACCCGGCGCGCCACCCATGACATGAACCCCGGCGGTGAAGGGTTGGGCGGCTGTCAGCACCGTCACGCCGGAAATCAGCCTTGTGTCGCGGGCATTGCCGACCAGCAGGCCCTCGACATCGGTAATCAGGTTGCGCGGGCCGGGACGCATGATGTGCTCCTGTCGGGTCGGCACCCATCGTTACCCGATGCGCGACGGCGGCGAAACCGCTTCGGCTTGCCGCAGGGCGGCAAAGCATGCGAAACGGGGGGCATGCGCGTCGTGAAGCTTGCCATCGTCCTGCTGGTGCTGGTGCTGCTTGCCAGCCTGGCCCATTACACCCTGCCGCGTCACGAGGTGGTGCGGATCGTGGGGGTGGAGACCCGGCTGGAAAGCTTCGGGATCAACCGCGTGTTCTTTGCTTCCGCACCCGGCGGCAGCACCGAAAGCGGAACCCGCGACGTGCGCTATGTCGAAACCCTGCGCCCCGACGGGACCGAACGGGTCTTTCGCAACGAAGACACCGGCTGGGGCTGGCCGCCGTTCTTCAAGATGAACGCTTCGGACATGCAGG
>SKWP01000328.1 GCA_007128865.1 Paracoccaceae bacterium | reverse complement strand
TCGCGTTCCACCAGCCCGTCGGCATAACCGTTCGACACGGTGATCGCAGAGGCCGTGTCGTTGCGGAAAAGCCGGATCTGCCCGAAGAATTCGAGCGCGAGAACCTCACCCGAAGCGACCGCGACCGTCTCGCCGGCATCCGGGCGCTCGATGAACCTGTCGCTGCGCACGATGTCGTCGGTCAGATCGGACCAGCCGTTGCCCTTGAAGCCTTCCGCGCCGATGAAGGCCGCATCGACGGACACCGCCGAACCGCCGATATTGCGGTAATGGCGCTCTTTCCCGTCGAGCATGAGCCGCAGCACATCGCCGGGTTTCACACTCGCACTGCCCCCCGCGAGGGCCGCGCCATCGATGATGTCGGTATCGTCGAGGTCGATCAGAACGGGCGACGGCATCCGTGTCCAGCCGGACAGCGCCTCGAACCCGGCGAAATAGTCGGCCGGAACCTCCTTTTCGTCGAAGAAGTAGGTGAACCACTTGCCGTCCGACTGCACCACCATGTCGGGGGCCAGGTCGGTCACGTCCGCGACGTTGCGGAAGACCGGCAGCGATGTCTCCTCGGGCACCACCGGCCAGAGGCCGGGATTGGCGGCGATATCGACCGATGCGGGCGGCTTTTCGTATCTGTACCAGTTCCCGTCGCGCTGGACGTAATAGCCGGTCAGCAGTTCGGGCACTTCGCCTTCGGCGGCGCTTGCGAGGGCGTCGTCATAGGACGGCACCAGCGCCCAGTCGCGGCTGCCCGCCGGGTTGAGGCCGGCCAAGTCCACCAGCCCGCCATCAACGCCGAAGTAGCGGTAGAGCTTGCCATCGGGGGCAAGCGCATAGGTGCCCCGTTCCAGGGGCTTGAGATCGCGCTCCAGCGTCAGCGGCGAGCCGCCGGCGCGAAGCTCGGCATCCTTCACCAGCGCAAAGACGCCGCTGCGCTGGCCGTCGCTGCGCGTTCCGCCGATCTCGTTGCGGGCGGTGGACGCCCCCACCGATATCGCCCCGGCCAGCGCACCAACCCCGAGCGATGCCGCCGCCGACAGCAGATCGGCGTGGATGCTGGCGTTGCCATCGGCCAGAACCCGGACGCCGTTCGATGCCTCGACGGTCATCTTCTCGACCAGGGCGACGGTGCGGGTCTTGATTTCGTTGACACTTCCTGCGCCGGCCCCGGAGATCGACAACGCAAAGCCGCCCGCAGATGCGGCCACCGACGCCGCCGCCGCCTGGGCGCGGATCAGCGCCGTATCGAGCGCACGCACAGTCACATCGCCGAAGGAGGCGCGAACCGTGCCGCCGGTCGCGCCCGAGGCGATTTCGGCGCGGGTTTCGGAAGTGATCGTGTTTCGCGCCTCGGTCGCGGAAATCGCAACCGATCCCGCAGCCACGCCGATGGCGGCCGAGATGGAAACCGAATTGGCGTTGCTGCGGATCGCCGAATCGTCACGCGCGATGACACTGACCGATGTTACGTCGATGTCGGTCTCGGCCCCGGAAATGCGCGCAACGGTGCTGCCGCCGATGCTGTTGAAGCTTCCGACGCCGGCGCCGGACAGCGAAACCCCGACCGCGCCACCGGTGATCGCCACCGCGCCGGCGAACACGGTCGACCGGATGCCGCGTTCGGAGCGTGCCTCGACCTGCAATGCACTTCCGGCAGAGGTGATGTGCGCGTTCTCGACCAGCGCGTGCGTGCGGGCCGCAACCGGCGTGCCCCCGGTGGCCAGACCGCCGATGACATTGCGCGAAACCGCCGCGCCGACTGCCGCGCCAATGCCAACCCCCCCGGCCGCTGCCGATACCGCCGCGGCCAGAACGCCCGCATCGATCTGCGCACGGTTGAGCGCGGTGACACGAATGGCACCAGAGGTGGTTGCGATGCCGGTATCCTGCCGCCCGGAAAGCCGCGCGATGGTATCCGCGGCAACGACATTCTCGGCCGAGGCGCCGGCGCCAGACAGCGCAACGCCGACGCTGCCGATTGCCGCAGCAACGGCCGTCGCACCGGCTACCGCGTTTATGGTGGCACGCCGGGCGACCATCTGGCTGCCGTCAAGGGTAACGACCCAGCGGCGGCCGGTTTCCTCGTCCACCACGCTCCAGGCCAGGCCGTTGCCGGCCTCGGTGCGTTCGACGATGGACACGCGCAGGGAATTGGACACGGCGGCACCCGAGGCTGCCTCGAGCGCGGAACGCAACGCGGTCATGCGTGCGCCGGTGATCGCTTCGGCCCGCGAAAGACTGTCCAGATCGGCGGTGCTCAGCGAACCGCCCAGCACCGTGCCGGTATCGGCTGCGCCGGATGGTCCCTCGGCACTGCTGCGCGCCAGGATTTCCAGCACCGCCGCCCCGGGGCCAAGGCCGAGCCCGGACAGCACCGCATCGCTCGACACCATCTCGGCGCGCACCGAGGTTGCAACGATGTTCTGCGCGGTCGCGCTGCCGATGGCGATGGAAACGCCGACTGCGCCGGCTGTTGCCGCGACAGACCCGGCCAGCGTGACCGAATCGATGCGGCTGGCATCGCGCGCCGTGACCGACAGGTTGCGCGCGGTGATGCTGCTGTTTTCGA
>SKWP01000287.1 GCA_007128865.1 Paracoccaceae bacterium | reverse complement strand
GGGCCGGGCATTTCGACGATTTCAGCACCGCGACCGGCAACAATTCGCTGGCCAACCATTTCTTCTGCCCGACCGCCAACCGGGTGACAAACGCCGAGATCGTGCCGTTCAACGCCAACCCCGAATTCCTGTCCGAGTACATTGCCAACATGACGGCCAACGGCAACACATCGATCGACATCGCCATGAAATGGGCGGCGGCGCTGATCGATCCCGGTACCCGGCCGGTGGTGCAGGGGCTGATCGCCGACGGCGAGGTCCATCCGGCGTTTTCCGACCGGCCCCATGATTATGGCGAGGAAGACGTGCTCAAGGTCATCGTGCTGATGACCGATGGCGAGAACTGGAACGAACGCATCATGCGGGACGAATTCAAGATCGGCGCCACCAACGTCAACCTTGGCAACATGACCGTATCAGGAGTGAACCTGGCAACCGGCATCTGGATCAACCGTTCGGACAACCGCCTTTCGACCCGCTTCGAGGTCAACCAGAGCTTGCGCAACCTGCACTCGGTCCTGTCGAGCCTGCCCGATGGCACCGAAGTCTGGTGGGTGCCGCACCGGTCCGGTGACGAACGCTGGCAGCTGCATCCCTGGGGGGCATCCTCATCGGTAAGCTGTTCGGGAATGTCCTGCACGGTCGACATCGACTGGGGCACCTCCGAACTGATCACATGGGAAGAACTCTGGTCGCGGCGGTCCATCCGCTGGGTTGCGCACAACATGTTCGCAACACCGCTGACCGCGACCAACACCGCGCGCAATACCCTGCGCAACCAGATCCATGCCCATATCCGGCTGGTGCGGCAGCCTGCCGCCAAGAATGTGCGCCTGTCCAACATCTGCAACGCGGTCAAGGACGAGGGCGTGCAGATCTTTACCGTGGCCTTCGAGGCCCCTGCGAACGGCCGCGCCGCCATGCAGGACTGTGCCACTTCGCCGGCGCATTACTTCGACGTGGCCGGCACCAACATATCGACGGCATTCCGGGCCATCGCCGGCACCATCAACCGGCTGAGGCTGGTGCAATGAGCGTGCTTTCCCGCATCCGCGGCACCCTGCGCCGCCTTGCCGGCCGGTTCACCCGGCGCGAAGACGGCGCGGTGACCGTCGATTTCGTGATCGTCGTGCCGGCGTTCCTGATGATCCTGGTGGCGGGCATCGAATCGGGCGTGACCCTTACCCGGCAGGTGATCCTTGACCGGGCGCTGGATATCGCCGTGCGCGACCTGCGTCTGGGCCGGATCGAAGACCCCAGCCATGCCAAGCTGCGCACCAGCATCTGCGAGAACGTGGTCATCATCGCCAATTGTGAAACCGTGCTGCTGCTGGAACTGGTGGAAGTGCCGACCAGACCCTGGGATCTGCCCGCGCCCGGAACCCAGTGCATCGACCGCGAGGCCGAAATCGAGCCCGAAGTGACCTTCGAGACCGGCGGCAGCAATGACATGATGCTGATCCGGGCCTGCGTCATCATCGACCCGCTGTTCCCGACCACGCCCTTCGGTCTCGGCCTGCCGCTGGATGCAACCGGCGGATACCAGCTGTTTGCCATGGCCGCCTTTGTCAACGAACCGAGAGATATGTGATGCCCGCCATCGGCCCTGAACCGTGCAGCTCGCGCCCTTTGCCGCGGTTTCTGTCGCGCTTTGTCCACGGCGAACGCGGCGCCATCAGCGCCGAGGCCATCGTGGTCATGCCGGTGCTGCTGTGGGGGCTGCTGGCAACCTTTGTCTATTTCGATGCGTTCCGGGCCAATTCCACCTCCAACAAGGCCGCCTACACCGTTGCCGATGCCATTTCGCGCCAGACGACCTTTATCGACGGCCCGTATCTGGACGGGATGAACGTGCTCTACGACCGGCTTTCGCTGACGCGCCATCCAACCGAAATGCGCGTCACCAGCATCGGCTGGAGCGACGATGACGACGCCTTCAACGTGGTGTGGTCCTACAGCACCGGCGACCGCCCCGAGCTTACCACGGTCCTGCTCAACACCCATTTCAACGACCGCCTTCCCACCATTCCGGAAGGCGACAACCTGCTGATGATCGAGGCGATTCAGGATTACACGCCGCCCGTTCGTGTCGGCCTCGGCCCGCGGACATTCCGCAATATCGTGGTCACGCGGCCGCGCTATGCGGCACAGGTGCGGTTCTTCGACGGCCAGACGCTGCTGTTCGACCCGATGGCCGGGGCATCCTGCGACGACCCGCCGCCGCAATGCGACTTTGCCCCGGACGATGATGATGACCTTGCCGATCTGGGCTTTGACGGCTGACAGGCAGCCCGTCTGAACGCATCGCCCGGCGCCGGCACCGCGACGATGCCGGATCGCGCAGTGCCGTTGCCACCAACGGGCCCGCCCGATGCCCTCAGCCCGGAATGCCCACTGCGCGGCGCACCATGTCGAGGTAAATCTCGGTCACCCGGTCCCGGGAAAACCGGCCCCCTTCACGATACCAGGTGCCGACCCCGGTCAGCATCGCGATCAGCGCCATGGTGGCAAGCCTCGCGTCCGGCAACCGGAATGCGCCGCAGGCGGCCCCGTCGCGCAGGATATC
>SKWP01000229.1 GCA_007128865.1 Paracoccaceae bacterium | reverse complement strand
CGCCTTCCCGTTTTCGCGGATCTGCGCGCCTTTCTCGGCTGGGCCGAGACGGGCGAAGACCTCCTGCGCCTGCCCGACCCGGTCGATCTGTGCCATGAAATGACAGCGGTGCAGCTGGCCTTCCTGCGCGCGGGCGGCCCGGTGTTGCGGTTCGACAATGCCCGAGCGGCAGGAAAACGCACCGCAATGCCGGTCGTCACCAACCTGTTCGCGACCCGGGCGCGGGTGGCCGCGGGGCTGGGCCTGGGCCTCGATCAGGTACCCGCTTTCGGCGAATTCCTTGCCGCCCTGCGCAGCCCCGCGCCGGTCGAAGGCATGCGCGATGCCCTGTCGCGCTGGCCGATGCTCAAGGCCGCCCTGTCGACGCGGCCGCGCATCCTGCGCAACGCGCCGGTGCAGCAGGTTTCGGCGCCGGTCGACCTGTCGCAGTTGCCGGTGCAGACGCCCTGGCCCGGCGATGCCGGCCCGCTTGTCACCTGGCCGGTGGTCGTGACCCGCCCGCACGGCTCGCAGCCGAAACAGGTCGCGCACTACAACCTTGGCGTCTACCGCGCACAGGTCGTGGGCGCCGACCGGATGATCCTGCGCTGGCTTGCCCATCGTGGCGGTGCGGCCCATCACCGCGGCTGGATGCGCGCCGGCGAACCGATGCCGGTGGCCATTGCCCTGGGCGCCGACCCGGCCACCCTGCTTGCCGCCGCCCTGCCGCTGCCCGAAACGGTTTCGGAATTGACCTTTTCGGGCGTGCTGCGCGGCGCCCGGACCGAACTGGTGCCGGCCAGGACGGTACCGATTCTGGTGCCGGCACATGCCGAGATCGTGCTCGAAGGCTGGGTGCACCCCGGCGATACTGCGCCCGAAGGCCCGTTCGGGGACCATACCGGTTATTACAACGCGGTCGAACCCTTTCCGGTGATGCGCCTGGCTGCCATGACCCATCGGCGCGATCCGCTGTATCTGACCACGGTCACCGGCAGGCCGCCCGACGAACCCGCGGTCATCGGCGAGGTCTTCAACACCCTCGCCCTGCCGGTGATCCGCGCCCAGATCCCCGAGGTGCGGGATCTGTGGCTTCCGCCCGCCGCCTGTTCATACCGGATTGCCGTGGTGCAGATCGCCAAGCGTTACCCCGGACAGGCCCGGCGGGTGATGATGGCGCTCTGGGGCATGCTGCCGCAGTTCAGTTATACCAAGATGATCGTCGCCGTGGACGACGACATAGACCCGCGCAACTGGGATGACGTGCTGTGGGCCATGGCGACCCGCATGGACCCGGGCCGCGACCTCATGCTGGTCGAGAACACGCCGATGGACTATCTCGACTTTGCCTCTCCGCGCGAAGGCCTTGCGGGCAAGCTCGGCATCGACGCCACAACCAAGATCGGCGCCGAAACGGCGCGGGAGTGGGGACAGGTGATGCGGCTCGACCCGGCACAGGAAGCGCGCGCGGCGGAACTGCTGGCGCGCAACCCGCCATCGCCGCAGGCACCCGGCCGCATACCGCCCGCCCGCCGGCAGGGATGATCGGCGCGCCGCATCTACCCTTCTTCCTGCTCGGATCGCTGTGGGCCGGGATGGTGCCGCTGGTGTGGCTGTGGCCGGGTTCGCTGCCGGTTGATCCGCGGATGTGGCACGCGCAGGAGATGGTGCTCGGTGTGGCTCAGGCTGCGATGGCCGGCTATCTGCTGACCGCGCTGCCGGCCTGGCGTGGCCGCCGCGGGCCGGTGCTGCGGGGATTGCCGCTGGCGGCGCTCGCGATTCTGTGGCTGCTCGCAAGGATCGCCGGTGTCTGGCCACAGACGGCGGTGATCGCGCTGGCCTTTCCGCTGGCGCTGGGCGCGGTTGTCTGCCGCGCGCTCCTGTCCGCGCGGATATGGGGCCGCATCCCGATTGCCCTGGCACCGACGGCTATCGCCCTGGTCTGGCATGCGATGCCGCTGTCGGGTGATGGCCTGACCCCGGTTCTGGCCGTGGCGCTGTTGCTGTCGCTGGTGGGCGGGCGCGTCGTGCCGGCCTTCCTGCGGGCACGCCTGGAGCGCGGCCCGACGGCACGGCCCGTGCCCGTCCTGTCCCGGAGGCTTGCAGATGTACCCGTCGCCGCCGCACTCGGCGCCCATCTTGCCGGCGCCGGCCCGTCATGGACCGGCTGGCTGTTGCTTGCTGCCGCGGCGGCACAGGCAATGCGCCTTGCGCGCTGGCCGATTGCGGTGCTCTGGCAGGCCGGCACCGCCGATCTGTGGTTGCTGGCGCTGGGCTGGCTGTGGCTGCCGGTCGGGCTGGCCCTGATCGGCGCGGCGCTGGCCGGCGGCGATGATGCGGCAAGCGCCGGCCATGCCCTGACCATGGGTGCCATGGGCGGGCTGATTCTGGCCATCCAGTCGCGCGCAATCATGCGGCGGGGCCCCGGGCGGCTGATGCCGGGCCCGGCAACGCTGCTGGCGGGCGCCCTGCTGCACGGCACGGTACTTTGCCGGCTGCTGGCCGAATGCTTGCCCGGCATGATGACAGCTTCGGCTCTGATCTGGTCCCTGGCATGGGCGATTGCCGCCGCCGGCATGCTGAATGCGTCAACACAGCCGGT
>SKWP01000016.1 GCA_007128865.1 Paracoccaceae bacterium | reverse complement strand
GAGCTTTTCGGAGATGGGCCAGTTAGGGCTTGGCCCAGACGTGGAACGCCCCCTTCGGGGCTGCCCTCAGGATGCGGCCTCCACGACTGTCCCGACACCTCTCTCCAATATCACTCTCGACACTGGACCACCTCCTTTCTGCTGGTTTCACCTGACCGAGGTTTGCACAGCCGCGCCGGGTCGCAAAACGAATTATGCCGTGCGGCGGGTTGCGGCGATCACGATCATGCGAAACGGCAACAGTGCGATCAGCGCCAGCGCCAGCTTTACCCCCCAGTCGGCCACCGCCAGACTGACCCACAAGGGCGCCGCCGGGCCAAGCCCCAGCAGCGGCAGCACCTCGGCCGCCCAGGATACATCATCGGCCGGATGCAGGAATGCCAGCGACGCCGAAAAGGCGATCGAGAAGAACAGGACCGTATCCACCGTCGATCCGACCAGCGTGGATGCCAGCGGTGCCCGCCACCAGCGCCCCGCGCGCAGCCGGTCGAACAGCCATGCATCCAGCAGCTGCGCCGTGAGGAAGGCCACCCCGGACCCGACGGCAATGCGCAAGGTGGTTGCGCCGAAACCGGCAGCGACCAGCGAGCAGGCAACGCCGGTGGCAAAACCCGCCCAGACAACCCGCCGCGCCGCGGCCGGGCCGTAAAGCCGGTTCATCAGGTCGTTGACAAGAAAGGCGAGCGGATAGGTGAAGGCGCCCCAGGTCAGCCACTGGCCGAACAGGAACTGCACCCCGATGTTGGAGGCCACGACAATGGCCGCCATGGCAAGGATGCCGGGCAGGTACGAGCGGTTCATGAAGCTGTTATCCGTTTTGGCAAGGTTGCGGAGACTTGGCCGCCCCCGGTTCCCTTTCCGAAGACGACGCGCCCCCTTAACCGGCCGCGCCGCGGCGTTCAAGGGCCCCGGTTCCGGCGGCGGCTTCCCAGTCGGCCGACTGCATCTCGCGCAGCCGGCTTGCGGTGCGGGCGAATTCAAAGGCGCCCTCGCCTTCCACATACAGCCGCTCGGGGCTGTCGGCGGCGCTGGCCACCAGCCGAACGCGGGCCTCGTAAAGCGCATCGATCAGGATGACAAAGCGCCGGGCCTGGTTGTAGTTGGCCCGCGACAGGCGCGGAATGTCATCGATCATCACCACCTGCACCGCCTCGGCCAGCGCAAGATAATCGGCAGGCCCCAGCGGTCGGCCGCAGAAATCCCAGAACCCGGCGCGCACGACCCCCTGCGCGTGCCGTTCAAACACCACCTCGCGCCCCTGCACCGCCAGCGTCAGCGGCTGCCCGACCGCGGCGTCGGTCAGTTCATCCCAGAGCGTGTCCATGGCGCTGCGCGCAGCCGCATCGGCGGGCGCGAAATAGACCTGACGCCCGCACAGCCGGTCCTGCCGGTAATCCGCCGCGGCGCTGAGTTCGACAATCTCCAGCCGGTCGCGCAGCAGCGCGATGAAGGGCAGGAAAAGCTGGCGGTTGAGCCCGTGTTTGTAGAGATCTTCCGGCGGCCGGTTGGAGGTTGTCACCACACAGACCCCGGCATCCAGCAGCATCCCGAACAGCCGTCCGACGATCATCGCATCGGTGATGTCGGTGATCTGCATCTCGTCCAGGCACAGCAGCCGCAGATCGGCGGCCAGCGCCGCCCCCACCGGGGCCAGCGCATCATCCACACCCTCGCGCCGGGCGGCATTCATCCGCTTGTGGACATCCTGCATGAAGGCATGGAAATGCACCCGCCGCTTGCCCGCAACCCGGGTGGCATCATGGAACAGATCCATCAGCATCGACTTGCCGCGCCCGACATCGCCCCAGACATACATGCCGCCGGGTCCGGCGGGCGCGGTCCCGCGGCGCAGCAATCCCGCAAGCAACCCGCGGCGGGGCGGCCGGGCTTCCAGCGCTCCGCGCAACGCCTCCATCCGTTCCGCGACGTGGCGCTGTCCGGCATCGGGGCGCAGGGCCGCGGCGGCGATATGGGCATCGAGAATATCGGGAAGGCTGCGTTGCATGGCGCCTCATAACCCGCCGCGCCGGGCAGCGCCAAGCCGCATTCAGAACCAATGCAGCGGCGCCGGGCCGGTCTCAGACGAAGGCGCCGTAATATCCCATGTCGCCCGACAGGATGCCGGTCAGATCGAGATGCAGGTCGTGGTTCACCGCGGCAATCTCCAGGGTCGAGGGCGCCGCAATCTGCGGAACCGGCCCCAGCCCCGGACCGGGCAGCGCATCCAGACCGGGCAGCGAGCCCGCATCATCGGTAAATCGCCAGACTGGCGCCGCGGCGCCCGCCACCGCTGCCACATGTGTCATGATGCCCAGTGCGTCGAGCACGTTGACCTTTCCGTCGCCGTTGAAATCGGCTGCCAGCAAGTACATCCCGTCATGCTGGTTTTGCGGGTTCGACGGGCCCAACCCGACGGCAAGCCGCAGCACCTCCAGCGCATCGAGCGCGGTCAGGGGCCGGTCTTCGCCGGGGGCATGGGCCCGTGAGATGCCCAGCGTGCCCTCGGTGCCGGCCGCGAGGCTGAAGGAAAAGCCGCCCGCTTCATCCGTCCCGACCGTCAGCACCGCGCCGCCGTCGGCCGG
>SKWP01000454.1 GCA_007128865.1 Paracoccaceae bacterium | reverse complement strand
CCCGGCGCTGCTGGTCGAGGACACGGTGACGCTGCCGATCCAGATCAACGGCAAGCGCCGGTCCGAAATTGCCGTGCCCCGCGATGCCGCCCGCGATGCGATCGAACGCATGGCGCTGGCCGATCCGGCGGTGCAGCGGGCGCTGGACGGCGGGACGCCGAAAAAGCTGGTGGTGGTGCCGGGGCGGATCGTCAATGTGGTGGTGTAGCCGGCGTGCGCTGATCCTCGGGCTTGCGGCGCTGCCGGCGGCGGGCTGCACGCTGGCGCCGGTTTATGGCCCCGGCGGCGCCGGAACCCTGCTGCAGAACCGGCTGCGCGCCGATGACCCGACCACGCCGGCCGCGCATGCGCTGGTTGCCCGGCTGGACGACCGGCTGGGGCGGGCGCAGGCGCCGGAATTCCGGCTGGCCTACCGGATCAGCGTGTCGGAAGAACGCGGCGCGGCAACGCCGCAGCGCACGGCCTCAAGGGTGCGGCTGCTGGGTGCGGTGGAGTTCACCGTCACCCGCAGCGCCGACGGCGGCACCGCGACAACCGGGCGGGTGGAGCATTTCACCGCCTATTCCACCACCGAAACCCCGCTGGCCACCCGCGCCGCCGCCGAGGATGCCGAACGGCGGTTGATGGTGATCCTGGCCGATCAGATCGTGATGCGGCTGCTGGCCACCGCGCCGCGCTGGGCCGGCCCGCCGGGGGCATGAAACCCGCCGCCCGCGAGATCGCGCGCATCCTCGCGCGCCCCGATCCCGCGACACCGGGGTTTCTGATCTATGGGCAGGACGCGATGCGCGTGGCGCTGGCCCGCCGCCAGCTTGTCGCCGCGCTGGTCGGGCCGGACGGCGAGGCCGAGATGCGCCTTGTGCGCCCCGAAGCGGCCGAACTGCGCCGCGCCACCCCGGCCCTGTCCGAGGAAATGCGCGCCCGCGGTTTCTTTCCCGGCCCGCGCGCGGTGCTGGTCGAGGATGCCGGCGACGGGCTGGCCGATGCCGCAAGGCAGGCGCTGGCCGAATGGCAGCCCGGCGATGCCGCGCTGGTGATGACCGCCGGCGCCCTGCGCCCCACCGCGGCGCTGCGCAAGCTGTTCGAAACCCACCCCAAGGCGGTTGCGCTGCCGATCTACGACAATCCGCCGGGACGCGACGAGATTGCCGCCATGCTGCAAGGTGCCGGGCTGGGCGCGGTTCCCGGCGATGCGATGGCCGATCTGGTGGCGCTTGCCGGAGCGCTCGACCCCGGCGATTTTCGCCAGACGGTGGAAAAGCTCGCGCTCTACCGGATGGGCGAGGACGGGCCGGTAACGCCCGCCGATATCGCCGCAGTGGCGCCATCGAGCACCGAAGCGGCACTTGACGACATCATCGACAGCGTCGCCGAGGGTCAGGTTTCGCGCATCGCGCCGGTCATGGTGCGGCTGGCCGCGCAGGGGGTGACCGCGGTGGCGCTGTGCATCGCCGCGACCCGGCATTTCCGCACCCTGCATGCCGCCGCGGCCGATCCGGCCGGCGCGGCGCGGGTCTGGGCGGCAATCCGCAACTTCCGCCGCCGCGAACGGATGCAGAAGCAGGCTCGCGCCTGGCCCCTGCACCGGATCGAGGCCGCGCTCGGCCAGCTGGTTGAAACCGACCTTGCGCTGCGTTCGGCCGCGCGGGTGCCCGAGATGGCGCTGATGGAACGCTGCCTGATCCGGCTGGCGATGATGAACCGCGGACGTTGAGGCGGGCCTGACGCCCGGCGCCGCCACAGGGTTTCCGCTGGATCAATCCGGCAGGCCTGCGATCACAGCACGGCGGGATTTTCCGGGGTGATCATACCCGATGACGGCACGCAACCCGACACGATCACGGGGACAAACACCCGACAGCCGTCCGCTCCGGGCTACGGGCTGTCGCCGGGGTGTCTTCGGTCAGCCGAACCTGGTGTTCCTAACCGGACACCAGGTTCCGCCATGCGAGGCGAGGGGCAGCTATGCGGGACAGAGCAGTCATCGCCCCCTGGCCCGGAATCAAGGCGCGCAGCGCCGCCGGGCCGCGCCCGACCGCCCCACCCGGGCGGGCGCCCTGCAAGGTCGCAAGCCGTTGCGCGGTCGGATGTTCCTGCACCATAAACCGCCAGGCTATCCACCTTGCAGCGCCCACCCGGCGGTCGGGCGCTGCCCTCTGTCCGTGCCCCGGCCACCGTCCGCTTTGGGCTCCAAGCGCTCAGCGGGTAACTATCGTCAGGTGGTGAACACTAGCGCCCGGAGCGCAGGCGTTGCATCGGCACCCACAGCATGAGGACAACCCCGGCATTGACAAGCGCCGCACCGGCCAGAAGCGACAGCGTCATTCCCGCACCCAGCCAGCCAATCAGCATCGCGCCGATGATCGGTGCCGCTGCCTGTGCGATCAATGCCGGCCGCGCCAGACGCCCCATCAGCGCCGGATAGCGTTCGGGGCCGAAAACCGCCAGGGGCAGCGCCCCGCGCGCGATCGAATACAGACCGTTGCCCATCCCGAACAGGATCAGCGCCGCCGCCGCCGCGCCCTGCCCGAAGGCCAGCAAGGCCAGCCCCGCCGCCACGCCGGCGACCGAAAAGCTCAGCGTCCAGATCGGATGAT
>SKWP01000477.1 GCA_007128865.1 Paracoccaceae bacterium | reverse complement strand
CGCGACGGCGATTGCCCGCCCCAGGCGCCCAAGGAGGTTTACGATGAACGCACCGCACCGCGATGACGGCTTCTTCAGCGAATCCCTGAGCAGCCGCGACCCTGAACTGGCCGGGGCCATCCGCAGCGAACTCGGTCGTCAGCGTGACGAGATCGAACTGATCGCATCCGAGAACATCGTCAGCCGCGCTGTGCTAGAGGCGCAGGGCTCGGTGATGACCAACAAATACGCCGAAGGTTACCCCGGCCGGCGCTATTATGGCGGCTGTCAGTTTGTCGATATTGCCGAGGAACTGGCCATCGATCGTGCCTGCCGGCTGTTCGGCTGCGGCTTCGCCAATGTGCAGCCCAATTCGGGCAGCCAGGCCAATCAGGGGGTGTTTCTGGCGCTGCTGAAGCCCGGCGACACGATCCTGGGCATGAGCCTCGATGCCGGCGGCCATCTGACCCACGGCGCGCGGCCCAACATGTCGGGCAAGTGGTTCAACGCCGTGGCCTATGGCGTGCGCGAAAGCGACCTGACGCCCGATTACGACCAGATCGAGGCGCTGGCGCTGGAACACAGGCCGCAGATGATCATCGCCGGCGGCTCGGCCATCCCCCGCATTCTCGATTTCGCCCGCTTCCGGGCCATTGCCGACAAGGTGGGCGCGTATCTGCTGGTCGACATGGCGCATTTCGCCGGGCTGGTGGCGTCGGGGCATTACCCTTCGCCGTTTCCGCACGCCCATGTCGCCACCACCACCACCCACAAGACCCTGCGCGGCCCGCGCGGTGGCATGATCCTCACCGATGACGCGGCACTGGCAAAGAAATTCAACTCGGCCATCTTCCCCGGCCTGCAGGGCGGGCCGCTGATGCATGTGATCGCCGCCAAGGCTGTGGCCTTTGGCGAGGCGTTGCGGCCGGAATTCAAGGACTATCAGGCGCAGGTGATCCGCAACGCACAGGCGCTGGCCGACCAGTTGCAGAAGGCGGGGCTGGCCATCGTCACCGGCGGCACCGACACGCATCTGATGCTGGTCGATCTGCGGCCAAAGGGGGTCAAGGGCAACGCCACCGAGACCGCGCTGGGCCGCGCGCATATCACCTGCAACAAGAACGGCATCCCCTTCGATACCGAAAAGCCGACCGTGACCAGCGGTATCCGGCTGGGCAGCCCCGCCGGCACCACCCGGGGCTTCGGCGAGCCCGAATTCCGCCAGATCGGCGACTGGATCGCCCGTGTGGTCGAAGGGCTGGCCGCCAATGGCGAGGATGGCAATGCTGCGGTGGAAACGGCCGTCAGGCAGGAAGTCGCCGCGCTGTGCGACCGCTATCCGGTCTATCCCGATCTCTGAGCGGCGCTCAGCGCAGGAAGAAATACCACACCAGCCCCAGCAGCAGCACCAGCAGCGAAAGGTTGACCCACAGGCTGCCGGACAGTTCGCGCAGGTACTGGCGGCGGCGAAAGCCGGGATCCATGCTGTCGATATGGGACATGCTGAGGTCGTAGGCCGCCGCCAGCTTTTCCTGATCGATCAGCGCATAGCTGACCGGATCGGCGGCCTGTTCATGGGCGGTGGCAAGGGTTTCCATAGCCGCGCCGACCTTGCGGGGAAGATACCCGGCGGCGCGGCGCAGATCCCTTGGCGTGTCGCCGCTGCGGCGCAGGCCCATGCGTTTTTCGGCCAGCGCGGCGATGCGGTCGGTCATCTGCCGGACGGATGCGGCACTCATCAACTGTACTCCCGTGGTTCGACCCCGCGCGGCGGTTGCGCGCACAGTAGGGCGAGTTGGAAGCCGCCTCAACAGGGCTGGCGTCGCGGCCTGACCGAGGTTATCAGCAGCGGCATGCTGAACACAGTCTGCCATGGCGCTGCGGGCCCGAGGCCCCCCCTGCTGATCGTCCACGGTCTGTTCGGGTCGGCCCGGAACTGGGGGGGCATTGCGCGCCGGCTTGCCGACCGCGGCCGGGTGATCGTGCCCGACATGCGCAACCACGGCGACAGCCCCTGGACCGAAAGCCACCGCTACCACGACCTTGCCGCCGATCTTGCGGCGCTGGCCGGGCAGGAGCATCGCCCGGTTGATGTGGTTGGCCATTCCATGGGCGGCAAGGCGGCGATGATGCTGGCGCTTTCGCGTCCCGATCTGGTCAACCGCCTGGTGGTTGCCGATATCGCCCCGGTTGCCTACGGGCACAGCCAGGCGCCGCTGATCCGGGCCATGCGGGCGCTGGACCTGACCGGGCTTTCGGCCAGGGCCGAGGCCGACATGCGCCTTGCCGAAGCGGTCGATGATGCGGCCGTGCGTGCCTTCCTGCTGCAATCGCTGGACCTGCGCGCCGACCCGCCGCGCTGGAAGCTCAACCTCGACACGCTCGAGGCAGACATGGCCCATATCACCGGCTGGCCCGATCAGCCGGCGGCGGTGCGATTTGGCGGACCGGCGCTGTTTCTGGCCGGCGGGGCATCGGACTATGTGCGCCCCGAACACCGCAGCGCCATCCGGGCCCTGTTTCCGGCGGCACGACAGGCACGCATCCCCGGCGCCGGCCATTGGCTGCATGCCGAGAAACCCCGCGAATTCGAGGCGTCACTGCGCGCCTATCTGGATGCCGG
>SKWP01000064.1 GCA_007128865.1 Paracoccaceae bacterium | reverse complement strand
CCCGGATTGGCGGCGATCAGCGCTTCCGTATACCGATGCCGCGGCTGTTCGGCGATGGCGTCGGCGGTGGCGAATTCTGCCAGCTTGCCGCCATAGATCACGCAGATATCGTCGCAGACCGCGCGCACCACGCCCAGTTCGTGGCTGACGAAAAGCAGCGCCATGCCTTCCGACCGGCTGAGTTCAACGATCAGGCGCAGGATCTCGTTCTGCACGGTTACGTCCAGCGCCGTCGTCGGTTCGTCCGCAATCAACAGTTTCGGGCGGGTCGCAATCGCCATCGCGATCAGGACGCGCTGCTGCTGGCCGCCGGAAATCTGATGCGGATAGCGCGTGGCAAGGGTCGCCGGGTCGGGCAACCGGACCTGTTCGAACAGCTCCAGAACCCGGTTGCGAACGGCATTACGGCCAAGATTGGTGTTCAGGCGCAGGGCCTCGGCCACCTGCTTGCCCACCCTTGTCGTGGGGTTCAGGGCGCGGGTCGGGTCCTGGGGGATGAACCCGATCTGTGCGCCACGGACCTTTGCCATTGCTGCATCGGACAGCCCGACAAGCTCGCGTCCGTCAAAGTCGATGGACCCGGACAGGTCCGCCTCACGCGCCTGCAGACCGGCGATGCTCATCGCGGTGACGGATTTGCCCGATCCGGATTCGCCCACAAGGCCGACACGACGCCCGGCCGGGATGTCCAGCCGTTCGACATGCACAAGCTCCAGCTTGCCGATGCTGACGCGGAGATCACGGATCCTGAGCATCAGTGTCCCGCCCGCGTCTGCCGCGGATCGAGCCACGACCGGAGCCCGTCGCCCAGAATGTTGAAGCCCAGCACCGCCACCATGATCGCCAGACCCGGAAACACCATGAGCCCGGGCGCGACGTCGATCATCGGCTGCGCTTCGCGCAGCAGCCGGCCCCAGGAGGATGTCGGCGGCTGGGCCCCGATGCCGAGGAAGGAAAGCGATGCCTCCACAAGGATCGCCGAGGCGAACATCACCGACGCCTGGACGATGAGGATGGACGAGATGTTGGGCAGGACATGCCGCACCAGAACATATGCACGGCTGCGGCCATAGGCATAGGCGGCCTCGACATAGTCCAGCGCCAGAATCTGCCGTGACGGGCCGATCGTTACCCGCGCGGCAACGGGAACGAACCAGAACACGATTGCGATGATGGAGGCCGTGTTGCCCGGCTCCAGCGCGGTCGCAATCACCAGCGCGATCAGGATGCCGGGAATGGCAACGCCGACATCGACCGCCCGGGTCATCACCGACTGGACGGCGCCGCGTGCGGCGGCCGTCGCCAGCCCCAGGGCTGTGCCGAGCATCAACGCCACCAGTGTCGATACGACGGCGACATACAGCGATGTTCGCGCACCGGCCATGATCTGGGAAAGCATGTCGCGGCCCACGCGGTCTGTTCCGAGCAGATGGCCGGGTGTGCCGAGTGGTGCCAGCCTTTGCCGGACGTTGATGCGCCCGGGATCGTGCGGGGTCCAGAAATAGGAAAGCAGGGCCGTTGCGACGACCAGACCGACAAGGATCCCGCCAACGACAAGCGACGTCGGGATCGGCCGCCGCGCGGGTTGTGCGACGGTTTCCGTCGATAGGGCTTCGATGCCGACGTCAGCCATGCGCCGGCGCCCCCTGCCGGTCGGCTATGCGCGGATCGAGCAGCCCGTAGGCCAGATCCATCAGGAAGTTCATTACCAGTACGATCATCAGGATGACAAAGGCCAGCGACTGCACCACCATCACCTCGCGGCCCTGCACGGCGACCAGCAACAGCCGGCCAAGTCCGGGAATGACAAAGACGTTCTCGATCACGATGGCGCCTGCCATCAGACTGCCCAGTTGCAGCGTGCTGACGGTCAGCACCGGGATCGCGACATTGCGAAGCCCGTGCCGCAGCACGGCCGAATTGAACGTCCGTCCCTTGGCCATGGCGGTGCGGATGTAATCCTCGTTCATCACGTCCAGCATCGAGGACCGGACAAACCTGATCTTCACGGCTGCGGTTCCCATGCTGAGCGCGGCAATCGGCAGGATCAGCGAGGCAATCGAGCGGACAGGGTCTTCCGTGAAGGGCACGTATCCGCCGGCCGGCAACCAGCCGAGATAGACTGCAAACAGATAGACCAGAAGCAGACCGGCCCAGAACGAGGGAATCGCGATGCCAAGCTGCGCGACCACATCCACGGCCGCACCGCGCATCTTGCGTGCATTCAGCGCCGACCACGTCCCGACCGCCAGCGCAATCAGGATAGACACGCCAAGCGAGCCGAACGCGATGAGAGAGGTCGGCCCGAGCCGCTGGACGATCTGTTCGAATATGTCGTAGCCGCCAGAATAGGATCGGCCGAGGTTGCCGGTCAGAAAACCGCCGATCCATTCGAAATATTGCACGTAAAGCGGCCTGTTGAGGCCAAGCTCCTCGCGCAGCGCGGCAGCGGCCTCGGGGGCGGCCTCCTGCCCGAGGATCATCATCGCCACGTCCCCGCCCAGAAGGCGCAGGAGACCGAAAACCACCAGCGAACCGACCACCGCCGACACGAACAGGGTCGTCGATTCGCGCGCGATCAGGATCAGAACTCTGGATTGCATG
>SKWP01000075.1 GCA_007128865.1 Paracoccaceae bacterium | reverse complement strand
CCTGATGCGGTCTTCGCCGCCGGCTTCGGGCGCCTCGGCCGTATCGCCTTCGGTCGGCTGTTCGGCGGCAGGGCGTTTCACCAGTTCCGGCAGCCGGGCAAGAAAACCGCCAAGCGGCCCGCTGCCCCGCGCCTCTTCCTCGGCTGCGGCCTTTGGCGGCTGGCCATGCGGGGGCATGGCCGCGCTGCGGTGTTGAAGGGGCGCGGCCGGTGTCTGCCCATGGCCAGGGGTGCGGGGGGCGGCATGCGGGCTGTCGGCCGGTGCGCGATGGGCTGCGGCCATGGTGGCAACATGGCCCGAGGCAGCGCGCTGGGCCATGGCCGCGCGCGCGACATCCCCGGGGATGCGTTCGGCGCTGCGGGCCTTTCGGGCTGCCTCGACATGGCGCAGCAGCCGCAAGGTTGCGGTTGCACCGCGGGCGATGGCGGCCAGAAGGCCGGCATAGGTCATCACCAGACCGACCAGCATGAATCGTCCGATCGCCCGCAGTTCCCACCAGACGAACCCCAGGACATGCAGGCCCAGCCCGACCATGGCGATGGCAAGCACCGCCGAGGCTGCCTTGAGGCCGAAGGCCGCCTGCACCGGCAGGATGTTGAGCATCGCGCCCAGCACCGTGTCACCGAAAAGCCCGCCCAGCCCGAAGGAATGCTGCCAGCCGGGGCCCGGCACCAGCGTTGCCGCATAGACCGATGCCACGGCCACGGCGATGGGCGCAAAGATCAGCCGGTTGAGTGCCCGCTCCTGCCCGCAATGCAGCACCAGCCGCAGCCCCCACCCGGCCAGCAGCACGGGCAGCGCCCAGGATCCATGCCCGGCGATCAGAAACAGGGCCGCGGCGACGGCGGCCCCGGCGCGGCCGAGGGCGTTTTCCGCCGGCGCATCGCTGGCAGCCAGCCAGGACGGGTCTTCGGGCGTGTACGAGCCGATCACAAGCGCCAGCAGCACCGCCCCTGCAAGCAACACCAGGCCCAGCAATTCCCGGCCGCGTCGCTCCAGCGCCGCCCGAAGGGAACTGTCGAGCAGCGGGTCGCGGGGGCGGATGTGGTATGATGCCATTCTGACCTCTCGTCTCAATCGTAAAGACAGGCGCGCAGCCGGCGCAAACCGTCCTCGAGTTCATCTTCCGCGGCGACCATGGCGATCCGCACATATCCGGCACCCGGATTGCCGGCGCCGGTGTCGCGGCCAAGATACGCGCCGGGAAGCACCCTGATCCCCTCGGCCTTCCACAGCGCCAGCGCCGCGGCTTCGCCATCCGGGACCGGCAGCCAAAGGAAGAATCCCGCCTGCGGTCCGGCATAACCCGGAACCGTGCCAAGAATGCGGTCGGCCAGGGCGTATTTGCGCTGGTAGAGCGCAAGGCTCGCGCTGACGTGCTGTTCGTCGCGCCAGCAGGCTGCGGCGACTGCCTGCAGCGGTTCGGGCAGCGGAGCGCCAGCGTATGCCCGCAACTGACGGATGCGCCGCATCGCCTCGGGGCCGGCAGCGACAAAGCCCGAACGCAGCCCCGGCAGGTTCGACCGCTTGGACAGCGAATTGATGCTGATCACGCGTTCGGGGTCGGTTCCGGCCTTGGCAGCAGCCTGAAGGATGCCGGTTGGCGGGGCATTGCGCCAGATTTCCGAATAGCATTCATCGGCGATGATGCGAAAACCGTGATGTTCGGCCAGCGCAAGCAGACTGTGCCAGTATTCGTGCGATGCCACGGCGCCTTGCGGGTTCGCAGGCGAACACAGAAACGCCAGTGCCGTGCGTTCGAGCACCTCGGAGGGGAGTGCCGCATAGTCGGGCAGGTGCCCCGATGCCGCATCGGCTGCAACATAGACCGGCTCGGCCCCGGCCGCCAGCGCCGCCACCGCATAGACCTGATAGAAGGGGTTCGGCATCAGCACCACCGGCCGCCTGCCTTTGCGGCTTTCGGGGCACAGCGCCAGCACGGTATTGAACAGCCCTTCGCGACTGCCGTTCAGCGCCATGATCCTTTCGGTTCCGACCCGAACGCCATAGCGTCGCCCGATCCAGTCCGAAATCGCCTGCAGAAGGTCGGGCGTGCCGTCGTTTGCGGGGTACTGGCCAAAGCCCCCGACAGCGCCGGCCAGCACCCCTGCCAGGAAATCCGGCATAGGGTGGCGCGGTTCGCCGATGCTCAGCGCCAGCGGCTGTTGGCCGGGTTCATGCCCGTCAAGCAGCGCCCGCAGGCGCGGAAAAGCGTATTCGGGCAGCTTCGAAAAGCGCTCGGGGAAGTCCATGGCCTGCCTCGTTTGCCGGGGTCGTGACGCCCCGTTTGCGGGCAGGATACAGCGCCACCGCGGCCCGGTCCAGAAAAACACCGCCGATTCCGCCGCTTGCCGGGCGAAATTGTGACATTTGCGCCGGCTTGCCGGTGCGGTTCAGCGCCTCAGAGCCGTTTCTGCAGCCGCCCCCAGCCGCAGCAGCCTGCGTTCGTCACCCGGCGGCACCATCAGGCTGATCCCGCACCACGGCCGCCCGGCCGGAAGGGTCAGGACTGCGGCATCCATCAGGTTGCCGATCCGGGTGTTGCGCAAGGCAAGCAGGTTCTCGCGGACAAAATGCTCCTCATCTTCCAGCAGACGTGCCACCT